>NZ_JACJDM010000002.1:111787-213195 GCF_014163545.1 Pseudoalteromonas sp. SR45-6 | reverse complement strand
CCCTCGCTAACTTTACCCTCGCTAACTTTACCCTCGCTAACTTTTCCCCACAAAAAAAGCCGCTTAGTTTAACTAGGCGGCTTTGGAGGTTAGTCTCACTGTATTTGGGCGTGTCTCCAAACGAGTGAATACGTTACCAAGGAACTTTTTTTTTATTACGCTTAGATTGACTCTAAGGCAATTTTAACCATTTCATTGAAGGTGCTTTGACGCTCTTCACTTGGGGTTGCTTCACCAGTGATCACGTGGTCACTCACGGTAAATAATGCCATGGCTTTTGCGCCATATTCAGCAGCAACGCCGTATAAACCGGCTGTTTCCATATCTACCGCTAACATACCTAGTTTATCAAGTTCTTGATAAAAGCTGTTATCGGCTTGATAAAATGTGTCGGTGGTAAATACGTTACCCACTTTCGCTTTAATACCTAGCTCTTTTGCTGCATTAACGCCGTTTAATAGTAAATCAAAATCAGCAATTGCTGAGAAATCATAACCACGTACACGCGCACGGTTTACATTTGAATCTGTGCTTGCGCCTTGTGCAAAAATAACGTCACGAATTTTAATGTCGCTACCAATACCGCCACAGGTGCCGATACGAATTAGGTTTTTAACGCCGTAGCTGACGATTAATTCGCGTGCATAAATCGACATTGATGGAATGCCCATACCAGAACCCATAATGCTTACTGGTTTACCTTTATAAGTGCCAGTAAAACCATACATGTTACGAACGCCGGTTACTTTTACAGCATCATCAAGAAAATTTTCAGCAATGTATTGCGCACGTAATGGATCACCCGGCATTAATACCGTTTGTGCAAAATCGCCATTATTTGCGTCAATATGTGGAGTACTCATTATTCGTTTCCTTTTACTTTTAGCGCGTTAAGCTTATCAATAAAGCCATCGCCATATTCAAGTGCAGATAAGTTAAACCACTGGGCAAGTGTTTGACCTATGTCTGCAAAACTAGCACGTTCACCAAGCGGGGTATTTTCAAGCCCTACCTGATAAGCAAGTACAGGCACATATTCGCGGGTGTGCTCACTGCCCGGGAATGTTGGATCACAACCGTGATCCGCCGTAATAATTAGTACGTCGTCGGCTTTAAGCTGCTTAAGTATCGTTGGTAAGTAATCGTCCAACTGTTTAAGCGCTTTTGCATACCCAACAGGGTCGCGGCGATGACCAAATTTTTCATCAAAATCAACTAAGTTAGTAAATATCAAACTGTGATCTGGCGCTGATGCCATTACCTCAGTGGTTTTTGCTAACAAGTTTTGTAAGCCTGGGGCTTTGTGTTTTTGGGTGATCCCTTGATGTGCATAGATGTCAGATATCTTCCCTATACTAATCACTTCACCACCGTCATCGGCTAGTTTGTCTAGCAATGTTGGCGCTGGCGGTAACACTGAATAATCTCGACGATTGCCCGTTCTGGCAAAGTCTTGATTATTGGAACCCAAAAATGGCCGCGCAATCACTCGTCCTATGTTCATTTCATCAAGCAGCGCCCGTGTGATTTCGCAGACCTGATAAAGTTTTTCTAGACCGAAAATTTGTTCATGCGCGGCTATTTGAAACACGCTATCAGCTGAGGTGTAACAGATTGGTTTACCTGTTTTTACGTGCTCTTCACCTAGCTGTTCTAAAATAGTAGTACCCGAGGCATGGCAGTTGCCTAAAATCCCTGGGATACCGGTACGAGCAATCAGCTCGTCAATTAACTGTTGTGGAAAACTCGGTTGTGTTTTAGGGAAATATCCCCAATCGAATAACACCGGTACACCGGCCATTTCCCAATGACCTGATGGGGTATCTTTACCGCTAGAAAGCTCTTTAGCGTAACCCCAAGCAGCAATCGGTGTTTGGCGGTCACTAACAAGGCATGGTTCGTTGCCTGCAGCTTCACATGCATCAACTAAACCTAATAACGATAGGTTAGGTAGTGATAGCCGTTCGCCGGTTTCTTCAAAGTATGCTTTAAGCAAATGTGCAAAAGTGTTTGCGCCCACGTCGCCAAACTTATCAGCGTCTGGTGCTGCACCTATGCCTAGGCTATCTGCCATTAATATAATTGCTCTTGCCATACTCACCTCGATTATCCAATGTAGCTACTTTATATTTTTGTGCTTTTTAACGTACAGGACATAAGTCCTGTTTCATAAAACCTAAACATTATAAATTTCACCCCTTAAAGCGAAGCAAGAGAGATTATTCGTGTCTTTTTTGCTATTGTGATCTACCAACAATGTATCCTTCTGTGTGGATGAGAACTTTAGTGACACGAACAATAATAGCCATTGCTGGCGCTTCTGCGTCTGGCAAATCTCTTTTTAGCCAAACAATTTACAATGAATTGGTAAATGAGCTTGAACCAGGCGCCATCGCCGTGATTGAAGAAGATGCGTACTATAAAGACCAATCGCATCTGCCGTTTGATCATCGTACGCAAACGAATTACGACCACCCTGATGCGTTTGAACATGAGTTAATGTGTAAGCATTTAACACAGTTACGTGATGGCGAAGCGGTAGAAGTACCTACCTATGATTATGCGCAGCATACTCGCAGTGACAAAACACGCACTGTGATGCCAGCAGAAATTCTCATAGTTGAAGGGATTTTATTGCTTAGTGATAAAGCGCTACGTAAAGAATTTGATATCAAAGTGTTTATTGATACACCGCTTGATATTTGCCTGATGCGCCGTATGCAACGTGATATGGAGCAACGAGGCAGAACATTACAGTCCGTTGTTGAACAATATCAAGCTACAGTGAGACCGATGTTTTATCAGTTTATTGAGCCTTCAAAGCACAATGCTGATTTAGTGGTTACACGTGGTGGTATGAATCGTGTTGCGATTGATATAATTAAAAGTAAAATAAAATATTTACTGCAAAAATAACAACGGGAATAAGCAAAGATGACAACATTTATGAGCTTAGTCGGCATGTGTATGCTGCTAGGCATTGCATTTGCGGCTTCGACAAATCGCAAAGCAATTAGTTTAAGAACTGTCGGTATCGCTTTTGCCCTGCAATTTATAATTGGTGGTTTTGTCCTGTTTTCAGACGCAGGCAAAAATGCATTAGTTGGCATGTCAAAAGCCGTATCATCGGTAATTGGTTTTGCAAATGACGGAATAGCATTTTTATTCGGTCCGCTTGCTAGCCAAGATGCCTTAGGGTTTATTTTTGCCGTACAAGTTTTACCCGTTATTGTGTTTTTCTCTGCATTGGTTGCAGTGCTTTATCACATTGGCATTATGGATTGGATAATAAGAATATTAGGCGGTGGTTTACAAAAGCTATTAAAAACCTCACGCACTGAGTCGCTCTCAGCGACTGCGAACATTTTTGTTGGCCAAACAGAAGCGCCGCTGATTGTAAAACCATTTATAGCAACCATGACTAAGTCAGAGTTGTTTGCTGTTATGGTGGGTGGTTTAGCCACCGTAGCAGGCTCAGTTATGGCCGGTTACGTGATTATTGGTGTAGAGCTTAAATATTTAATTGCAGCCAGCTTTATGGCAGCGCCGGGTGGTTTCTTAATGGCCAAGATGATTGTGCCAGAGACCGAAACACCAAAAGATACTTTAGCTGATTTAGAGCTTGACGAAGACAAGCCGGTTAACGTAATTGATGCAGCAGCATCAGGGGCAGCAAACGGTATGCATTTAGCACTAAATGTAGGTGCAATGCTATTAGCATTTGTTGCTTTAATAGCTTTATTAAATGGTTTGTTTGGCGGCATTGGAGGTTTATTGGCTAGCATCGGCGGTTGGTCAATTAACTTCAGTCATTTATTATATAAAACTGCTGGTGACTGGGAGGTAATAGATGGAATCGCAAGTTTATTTAACTCCATTGGTGATTCGCTAAATAGCACGGGTGCTTGGATAAGCTCTTTAACGTTACAAATGATTTTAGGTTATATCTTTGCTCCGGTTGCCTGGTTACTTGGCGTACCGTGGAGTGAAGCAGTTATAGCCGGTAGCTTTATTGGTCAAAAAATAGTAGTCAATGAGTTTGTTGCTTATTTAGACTTTATGAATTATCGCGATACGTTAAGTGCGCACACACAAGCGATTGTCACATTCGCGTTATGTGGGTTTGCTAACTTATCATCGATAGCCATTTTACTAGGTGGATTAGGCGGTATGGCGCCTAGTCGGCGAAAGGATATCGCACGCTTAGGGCTCAGAGCAGTGTTAGCAGGATCTATGGCTAACCTTATGAGCGCCGCAATTGCAGGTTTTTTCCTCTCGCTAGCTTAGAAACTTTGAGATGAACCTTAGTTGCAAAACAATAGGATAAGCCTTTAAGGGGTTAAAGACTTATCTTACTTGAACGATACTTCACAAAGGGCCTTTATGGCCCTTTTATCGTTTTTAATTCACTGTTTACTTTCATAATACTTTTCCTAGTTATTGCTATACTCAAAGTTCTATCGTCAAAAAGAGAAAATAAATGCGGCTATTTATTAACCTGCTACTTCTTTGTATCAGTGTCCATAGTACTGCAAATCAAAACTTAATGGTTGTGACCGAGTTGTCACCGCCGAATCAAGTTTTGCTGAATAATCAGGTAACTGGTTATAGTACTGAGTTAGTAAATATGATTATTTTAGAGGCTAAGCTCAATGCCCCAATCAACATGTACCCTTGGGCACGTGCTTATAAAATGGCGGTTAATAATAGCAACACCTTAATTTACAGTATGGCACGCACTACGGAGCGCGAAACACTGTTTCATTGGATTGGGCCAGTAGCACAGTTTGAAATGGGCTTTGTAAAACTCTCTGAGCGCAGTGATATTAACTTTGATAATACAGAGCAAGCCAAGCAATATAAAATTGCCGTACAGCGCCATGACCTTGCATCGCAAGTATTAGTAAAACGTGGTTTCGAAGTATTGCTGACCACTGATATTCAAAAGTCATATCAGTTACTACTAGCAAGAAAAGTTGATCTGGTAGTAGACGATGCTAATTATCTAGCTTCAATGAGTGAGCAGCTAGCGATCAATGCTAACGCACTGACGTTCGTACATGCCATAGAAGGACTGGCAGTAGCTGGTTACTTAGCTGCAAATATTAATACTGATGAAGATATTATAAAGGCACTGCAGCAGGCTTTTTTAAAGGTTAAAAATACTGAAAAATACCGTCAATTAATAACGGCTAATTAATTAGCTATTTTACATAACGATGCCGATAAGCATCAAAGTTATCCACCGCTTTGAGTTTTTCTAACTGCTCATTGAAGCGCTCAACTATCTCGATAGGCATCTCTTTATTAAAAACTAAATAATTACCCTGTAATGTATTTACTGGCAGCTCAACAAGTTGGACGACTTCTTTACCACCGTGACCAAATTGCTGTAGTTGGTAATCTAAGGCAAACTCTGAGCCGAGAATTAAATCGATTTTATTTTTAAAAAATAAGTTCATATACTCATAGTGATGAGCTACTTTTAATAAGTTTTTATCTTGTTGGAAACCAATACTCTCCACTACCCCCTCATAAATATTGCCTCTAACGACACCTAAGGTGTATGCACTAACTTGAGTAATATCAGTTGGATTAATGTGTTTGTTATCACGAAGGCGATAAAAAAATGTACGCGAAGAAACCAGCGGGCCAACCCAGTAAAATAAATCTTCTCGCTCAGCACTGCGAGCGGTTGATACTAGCCCTGAGAGCTGATTTTTTTGCACTAAATCGTATGCCCTTGCCCAAGGCAACAGCTCAAATTTGCACTCCACTTGTGAAAGCTCACACAACGTACGCACAATATCTAAATTAATCCCTTGCAGCTGCCCTTTATTCGAAAAATTATAAGGGGGAAACTGTTCAGTAAAAATAGTAATTGTTGGCTTTGCAATGCAAGTAAATGTGAATCCAAGGCTAATTACTAGGATGAGTAATCGGTAGATAATCTATCTCGTTACAGAATAATAATAATAGATAAAGAATAGGAGGGGGAGCAAGTTACGTCAATTTTCAGACACAAAAAAGCAAGCCTAAGCTTGCTTTTTTTATTCTACCTAAAAGGTAAAATTATACAGCAGTGATGTTCTCTGCTTGTGGACCTTTTTGACCTTGTGAAAGAGTGAACTCTACACGTTGGCCTTCAGCTAAAGTTTTGAAACCTTCGCTTTTGATTGCTGAGAAATGTGCGAAAACGTCTGGGCCATTTTCTTGCTCGATGAAACCAAAACCTTTAGACTCGTTGAACCACTTAACTGTACCTGATACGATGTTAGACATTGTAATATCCTGATATAAAAATAAAATAATTGCTCTAATGAGCGGTGTAGCAAAAAATGAGATGGTACTTTAAAAACTTCAGGACGGTACTACAAGTATTACTTATACAACATCGAAATGGAGATTTATAGCTTTCATGCTTTCTTTCTAGCTGCAGCAAACTATACAGGGTTAATAAGTTATGTCAACACCTTTATTAATTAATATATAAATACACAGTCATGAGCCAACCTGTAGTAAATTCAAAACTAAAAAACAGCACGCAGCGGTAACATGCGTTTTTATAATGGCTTGTAAATACGACCAATAAAAAAGCCCTTGCAGCTAACTGCAAGGGCTTTTCTTAATCGTTACTAATATTATGATTAACGCTTACGGCGACGACCAAATATTGCTAATGGAGTAAGTAATAACATCAAGAAGCCTAGACTACCGCTACTTGATTTCGATTTGGGCTTTTCAACCACAGGTTCTGCTTCGTTGCTTACGGCAACCGTTACTTGCTCGGTAACCGATACGGTGCCATCACTGACCGCAACTTCGAACACGACTTCTTCGTCGCTTGTGATTGCGCCTGGAGTAAAGCTAAGTACCGCAGTATCTGCATTAGATAGTGTTGCGGTTGTGCCACTTACTTGTGTCCATGCATAAGTGAGTTCATCTGCATTTCTATCCGTGGCTACAGCATTTAAAGTACTGGTTACTGATTCCTTAATACCTAACTCACCGGTAACTGTTACTATAGGAGCTGCGTTATCACATGCGACTGCATCGCCAGCAATTACTGCTGAGAAGATTGGCGTTGTTACATTGTTAAATGTAAGGTTATCAATCCACCATCCTAAATCACCAACAGCGCCATCTGATGAAAGGCGAAAGCGTAGTTTTGCTCTATTACCATTGAGTTCACTACCAAAATTAATTGTTTCGTAGTTACCGTATACGTTATCCTGATTGATGTTGTTACCTGTAAACGTATCACGCTCTTGGATAGCTTGGGAGTCATTCTCAATTAACGGACCATCGTAACCACGATTAAATGTACCACCCATTTCAGTCACATCAACCCAGCTACCACCATTGACGCTAATTTCAACAACACCACCATCCCACTCGTTTTCAATACGATAAAAATGCCAGAATGACACCTCAAAGTCACCTGCAAAGCCAATATCAAATCCTTTAGTTTCTATCGCTACATCTGATTGGAAATCGTTGTTCTGCAAGAACATCGTTTGCTCACCAAGCTCAAAACCAAAGCTGTTGAAAAAGGCAACATTATCATCAGCTGCCATACTTTGTGTACCTTTAGCTAAATCACCACCGATCATTACATTTTCTTTTAGATCATATAATGATGCTCTCGCTACTTCCATGTTATCCATAGTTTGCGCGCCGACTGGCTGTTTTTCTTTAAAAGCCATGTTGACCGAATAAGTAACTTTTTCAGTGGCAGCTTCAACAATTTCATCGTCAGCAGATAACTCTGGGAATGATACTTCAATTTCTAAGTTTTCAGCTGTACCTGATTCATTTAAGGTAAACTTAAGGGGTGAACTCGTTGCAGTCGAAAATGGCATTGTGTCAGCAAATGTAACTAAACCATCATTTTCAAATGTCACATCATGATCACTGACCACAGTCAGTTGAGCTTGCGTACCAGTAAGCATTTTACTACCAGTATTTGTAATACTCACAGTTAATGTGGCCGTTTCACCTTTATCGACAATACCGTCATTTGAACAAAAGCCTAGCTCTGCACCATTGTAGTTTGCATCAATAGCCACATCTTTGAGGTTAAAGCTAGCCAGTTCCATCTTGTCAGATTCTACAACGCCCGTTAAATCTTCACTGAAACGATCTGGCGCTACAGCACCTAAACCCATGCCGCGTTTAGCAAATGCACCTAAAATCAGCTCATAATCTTTGGTATCAACAGCGTATGCCGCCGCTAATATCGCATCACGTGCTTCAGTATATAAAGGCGCAATTGGTGTTAGTTTATAGCCTGCAACAAGGTAGTTAGCCATGCGATTTTGTGCTTCTTCAAAACCATGTTCATTGATTAATGCTACATAACTTTCCCAAAGCATAGTCGCCCAAATTTCACCCGCAGCATGTGGAGAGGCTACACTTGTTGGTGAAATGCCTACATCTGCACCTGCATTTTCAGTAATGTGACGGAATGAAAGCGGATTAACTTCTTTATTTGTAGAGTATGGTACACGACGAATACCATAGTAGAAGTCTTCAA
This sequence comes from Pseudoalteromonas sp. SR45-6, assembly GCF_014163545.1. Classification (NCBI taxonomy): domain Bacteria; kingdom Pseudomonadati; phylum Pseudomonadota; class Gammaproteobacteria; order Alteromonadales; family Pseudoalteromonadaceae; genus Pseudoalteromonas; species Pseudoalteromonas sp. SR45-6. The sequence continues at coordinate 204,659 of NZ_JACJDM010000002.1, read as the reverse complement.
CAAACGTACCACTGCCGTATGCTTTTTGGAACTTGTCGTTACCTGTGATGTTGATGTCATCAGCTTTAGCAATAAACATCAGGGAGTGGAAATCACCCCAGCCTTCACCCATTGCACGGCCTTGGAAGTTAATTAGACCCGCAGAGTTACCAACTAAACGGTTACTAATATAGTGGCCCCATTCATGAGCAATAATACCGTTATCAAGTGTGCCATCTTTTAACTTGGCATTATTGAACATATTAACAGTAACTGTATTACCAGCACTTATAGAGTCATACATCAGATGACCATCAGCAAAGTTAAGACCCATATTAGGAATTAACACAGCATCATCTTCACCGCCCATAGCCGCAGGCTCATCAGTGTCTGGAACGTTGTTTACAACAATTGCGCCTATTGCTCCAACTTCTTGAGCATGTAAAACTTTTGCTGTGAAGTTGCACGAACCACGATCAATTAGGGCAATTTTTCCAGCTAACTCTGCGCCATTAGTTGCAGGCTCACAGCCATCGAAAACGCTATCTGAATCAGTGTCATTACCATCAACCAAACGTACAACTTCAGCTGTAACATCAGCAAATTGGAATTGCCCAAAGCCCGAGACTTTAGAAGACTCAAGAACTCCAATAGTTGCGTCAGAGGTTACAACCACACCAAAGTCTGTGCCTACTTTTGCGTCTTTACTATTATACAAATACATTTGCATACGTGGACTTGCACCATCAGCTGGTGTTGCCATATTAGCATTATCTAAACCGCTATTATCTTGCGCTTGAGCCTCAATTGGATCCCCTTCAATGCCACCGCGCTCATAGTTAGAGAGCTGAGCTACATTCGAAGTTTCATCAAAACCATGATCATAGAAGAAGTCGTGCAAAAAGTTATTCATGTAGAATAAGTTTACAATTGCCGCTTTGCGATTGTCGTAACTGTTTGCGACTTGATCAACTTGATAGGGGTAATCAAATGTAAAATCTGAGGTTGTTTCAGCAGTGAAGTCACCTTCAGTGAAACCTTGTGGTGCTATAACGTCGGCATATGCAAATACGTTATTACCAGATGTAGTTGTAGCATCATCAGTAAGCCATGGATCCATGGTGCTTAACTTACTGTAATAAGAAAGGCTCACTATCGGTGCATCAAGGATTTCGGTTTCATCTGTTTGATCAGGACCGTCAGCAGGAATAACATCACCATGTGGGCCTTCCCATGGGTAACCATCTGCATCAGCCCAGACACGGTAGTTAAAATCAGCAGCATGCGCTTTCAGGTCTTTTTTGAAATATACTTTGCTGTTTTTTGCACCAATAACATAGCTGAAGTAGTCACTTTCTAAACTGCTCTTATCTGCGACTTCAACTTCAACATAATAAGCTGATTCAAGTTGACCATTAACCTCAAAGAATACTTTTTTAGCGCGCGGCTGGCCAACTACAACTTTATCACCACTTTGATTAGTTACAGTGTATTTAACGTAATCGCCTTGTTCAGTTGATTTTGTAAGGGATACATTAATATCTGCTAGCTTTTTAATCGCTTGTTTAATGCTCTGCTCAGCACCAACAAAATCAGCTAATGGTGCTAATGAACGTTTAGTATTTGCACTTGTGTTAGCAAAATAGCCTGATCCTGCCACCAAGTTATGTTCCTTATCCATGATAAGGTTATATTCACGATTAAAAACTTCAACGCCATGAACTTGTTGTTTATATTTAGCCGTTACAGAACCACTTTTTTGTTTAGATAAATCTGCAAGAACTGCGTTTGACGTCCCTTTTTTACTAGTACTGAAACCGGTTAAAGCATTTAAATAAAAATCTGCAGCGTATGCATTTCTTTGTTCAGGTAAAACAACTGACATATTAGGTTTTGCTTGACCAACGGCTTGCCAAAGAAACGTTGCCTTGCCAAGCTGAGCATCAAAAATTGAATCATGCCCCGATACTGTTCTACGTTCAGCTAATGCACGTTGCTGGGTTATTTGTGGATTAAATTGAACTTGAGAGCTGACGCTTGGCGCATTAAAAAATCGAGTTTGCTCAGTAGCTTGTACTTGAGTCGATGCCAAAATAGCCGTAACCATCGAAGCAACGGCCGTTACTTTAAATTGATACATTAATAATCCCCTGTTGTTATAATTTTAATTTGGTTAACATTCATAACCAAGAACAATGTACACTAATGATGTTAACCAAAGAAAGCAAAATGTAAACAAAGGTAAATGAGAGAATTTCAAATATGTCAAATAACTTTAAATTACAGCTAGTTATAATTGCAATTGCACTAATGAGTGGATGTAAAAAAAATGAAACGCTAACTGACAGTGCCGAAAATAGCATCAATGCTAGTAATGAAAAAGCTCAAGAAGTAGCTTTAAATACTTCACAAAAACTAAAGAATGTAGAAACAACACTTTTAGTTAGCAATTCAATTAATAATAACGGGGAAAAGATTAGCTATAAAACGGATAAATTGCTTAAAGGAACAACTGTCCATAATCACGCGACATCGGAGCAAGGAATTGTCACTGGAGCCGTGTTTATCACCTTGAAAAGCGATGATATTCCGCTAGCACTCAAAAGTACGTACAACACAAAAAAAATTACCAAGCACACCTATCAATTCCTAGTCGATAAAAATACCGACTTGAAATCAACAATAAGTGATTTAAAGCAATATACCGTTATTGATACTATTGAAATCGCAATTAATTATTCACCCATTGAGGAGCAGTTTTAATTACTCGACCACAAAGTCAAAATAGGTATTCGGGTAGGCTTGCGGCTGATAGGTAAAGTGCCACCACTCCATTGCGTAAGGCGAAAATCCAGCGGCCAACATGATATTTTTTAACTTATATCTGTTTGCTTGTTGGTCTTGAGTAATACGCGGATCATCGGTATTTGAGATGGTATCGAACATATCAAACAGTGAGCCCATATTTAGTGCTTTGCCTTGACTATCTGTCAAAGTTAAATCAATTGTTGAACCACGGCTGTGGCCTGATTTAGCTGCGATATAATCACCGAGTAACTGATCTTTTCCTAAATTAGGGTAATACGCTGCTTTGGTTTTTGTGTCAGTTGCGTCGTTAACCCAACGCACAAAGTGGTCAACGGCTCGTTGTGGTCGATAACAATCATAAATTTTAAAATTATAACCTGCTTGCTCCGCCTGAGAATGTGCTTTTACCAGCGCTGCAGCTGCCGTTTTATGCAATAAGCATTTAGGCGCGTTATAACCTTCGATTGGTTTACCAACAAAGTTTTGCCCACTAAAATAGCGAATATCAAATAATGCGGTCGGTATTAACGTTGCAACATCAACAAACTCACTACGATAGCTTTGAGCTGGGTCGGAATATGTAGCGTTAGCGTCATGGGCAATTGCTGCACTGCTTAAAGCATACACTCCAAGCAGTGACATTAGTTTAAAACTGATATTTAACAACATTGTAGTAGCTTATAACATTAAAAACAGGCTATTAATATTGCATAGTTAAAAGCCATTGCCAATAAATTATTCCTGCTCGACAAGTTCAGATTGGATAAACTGAGAATCATCAGATTGGATAAACTGAGAATCATCAGATTGGATAAACTGAGAATCAATAATACACCGATTACGACCCGTTTTTTTCGCTTTGTATAAAGTCTGATCCGCTTGTTTGAGTATCTCTTCAACACTCAATTGCATCAGTGGCCAGCCAGAAATACCTATTGATATGTTGATACTTCCTACTGGTTCGATGATTGTTTCTGATACACGCATACGTAATCGTTCCGCAAGTTGATAAGCTGATTTGGCGTTAATATTTGGTAATATAACAATAAACTCTTCTCCCCCCGTACGTGCAACAAAATCATTTTCACGGGTTACATCAACAATAATTGTAGCCAACGATTGCAAAACAATATCACCAATATCATGGCCAAACTCATCATTAACACGCTTAAAAAAATCAATATCGATAGCAAGCACAGTGAAGGGTGTTTGCTGTAAAGTTAATTGATCTAACATGAGCTCCAGGCTACGTCTGTTATGTAAGCCCGTAAGTGGATCTGTTTGTGCTTCATGCTGTAATAGACCAATCTGGTTTTGTAATAAGCCGACTCCTTTTAGCATAGCTAAACGCAGTTCAGAGCTTTCATAATACCAAGACCGCACTTGCTTTAACTGTTGCGAAGTTGACGGGTTATCAAGTGTTTTAGCCGTTTCTGCAAGTTGCCTTAACGGCTTTGAAATTAACCGAGCTAGCACCCAAATAAATATAAAGGTTGCCAACCCTACTGGCAGGGTTCGATATAAAACATTCATCATTAAATCGTCTAATGGCGCAAATGTAGCGTCTAATGGTCGTTGTGTGACAATGCCCCAAGAGGCACTTTTTAATGGTGCATAACCTGCCAGCATGACAATGTTTTGACTATTAATTAACTGCCTAGTGCCGCTTTCACCTCTTAGCACCGCTTCGATCACTGGATTGCCAAAAACTTGTTCACCGATCCGAGCAACATCAGGGTGATAAAGTAAGCGCCTATTCTTATCAATAACATAGATATATGAGCCGTCTTTATGAAAATGTACTTGCAGTAAGTCGTGTAAAATCCCTTTTTGTTTTAGATATAATGTCCCTCCTATGTAGCCAAGGTATTCACCTTGAGAGTTAAATATCGGATGCGAAATAACTATCACGAGGTTCCCTACCGCAGAAATATAAGGCTCACTGATCATTGGCTTTTTATTCGCTAGTGCTTGTTTTGCACCATCACTTTCTAAAAGTTGACCTTTTAGCTTTAGACTCAATGGTGAATGGGCTAATACCACACCATTTTTGTCAACGACAACCGTTGAGTTAAAGCTATCAGTTTGCAACCTAAGTCGCTGCGCCTCTTGCGCAAGAGTGTTTGCATCATTAAATTGGATAGCAAGGATTTTTGCTGAATAAGCGAGTTGCTGCTGAGCAGCCAGTAGAAACCGGTCAGTGGCAGAGACAAGTTTAGCGGCATACGCATTATGGTTTTTTAAGGTTTGCGATTGTAGCTGCTGTTTTTGTACTTGGTAGCTGGAATAAAAGCCATTTAGAAAGGTGATCACAGTCACTGAAATAGCTAAAAATAAGATTAACTTTTTTAAATCAAGATTGATATTAACACGGTCTAGCAAAATACTTACTTCTCTATGCTGGCCTTGTATTTCCTTGGCAATTATACTAACGATAAATGATAGCAAATAGCTCCCATACGATCCAGCTAAAAGCTCGTAAAGTACTTATTTCTGTTGTTCCCAACGGCTAATAATTTATTTCTATGCAATTTTTAGACCGCGCTCAGCTTGGCTCTCGCGACATAAAAATTTTAAATTCAAATACTTGTAATATTATTTGAATTTTCACTACATGCCAGTTGAACTTATGCAACAATTTGTTGCTGAGCTTGCGCTAAGCGATTGCTGTTTCCCCATAGAAAAATCAATTTATCTGTTTGCGCTTTTAACAAAATAAGCGAAGAAAATTTACCTTGCGCAAAATGAATAAATTATTACAATTAAAAGACAAATAACAAATAAAAGAACGTTATGGTTAAACATCACTGCCAGAATATATTATCACAATTACCCAGTCATCGTTTGCTCGCCTTAGATGTACTGCGAGGGTTCACTATCACTGCGATGATTCTAGTCAATAACCCAGGGAATTGGTTATATACCCACTGATTTAATTTTCCCATTTTTTATTTTTAGTGTTGGGATGTCGATCACACTATCGGTTAATGCAATCCAGGCAAAAGGAATTATCAGGAATATTTGCGGATACTATATAAGCACTGAAAAAAACCTTGGCAAACAAGTCAGAATATTTACCCTAGTGGCTATTACAAGCATTGTTTGCGGGTGCTTACTTTCACTTTTAATACCAATAAACAAAGCACTATGGACACCAAGCTATGTAATAATCAGCTCAGGACTAGCGATGTTATGCTATGCACTGTGTAGCTATATTCTCGATATTCGTAAAGTTCGCTTGTGGAGTGCGCCGTTTTTAGTGTTTGGCGCTAACGCTATTTTGTTCTTTATGTTTGCTGGCATCGTAGCGCGTATTTTAATTATGATCCCAGTGGCTGATACAAGTTTAAAAAGTGCTATAAACGCGGGATTTTTTGGAAAGTATAATGTCTAAGCCTCATCAAGAGGCTGCTTGACTCACTTTATCTAATAAATACAGCACAGATTGGTAGTTAATACCGCTGTGCTGAGTTAAGCCAATTTCACAACTGCGGCTATTAGAAATACCGCTACTGCAATTTTGAGGCACTTGGTTACGCAGCGTTTTTAATGCATTAGCATTTAGCTCTGGCAAGTTAAAGCCCTTATCGCCGGCAAAGCCACAACATTCAATATCAGCCGGAATAATCACTTCGTCACTGCATGCTTTAGCTACGGCAACAAGTTGTTGTTCACTGCCACGGCGTTTGCTACTACAGGTAACATGTAACATAACCGGCTCTGGTTGGGCTGTGATGGTCAGCTTAGGCAATAAATATTGATAAGCAAACTCAGCGCTTTCGAGTACTGTTAAACCGCGCTGTTGCGCTGCATCATTGCTTGTTAATGCACATGGACTGGCGTCAAAAATAATCGGGTAACGACCATTTTCAGACACCTGCTGCGCGATATCGAGTAACTGCTCAGCTTTACTTTTTGCCTGTTCAGGTAAGCCTTTACTGGCAAAGGGCATGCCACAACATAGCTCATTAATTTGCATCGGCAGTAACAGTTCAATTCCCGCTTTAGTCGCGAGGCTATGCATAACTTGCATAATTGAGCGGCGGTCATCCGCTTGCTCATCGGCTGCAAACACCCTGCTGGCACAACTGGGAAGATAAACCACTTTATCAGGCTGTTGTGCATGTACTATGCTGTGATTAATTGGCTGCTCCCCCCTTGGCCACGCTGAATAATAAAGTGGGGTGCCAATCAGCTTATTAGTAGGTTTGGTTAAAGTACGCAGTGCCTGTGCACCAATGATGTTTCGCACCATCGCCATACTGGTTAAACCAAAGCGTGCTGTATTTGCTAATACCGCAAAATGTTTGACCGCAAAACTGGCTATGCGCGGCGCCACTTTTGCATTGAGTTGCTTTTTTGCCCTCAGGGATTTTATAAATTCACCGGTGTTAATACCAACGGGGCATTTCATGCCACACAGCCCGGTTGCTGCACAGCTATCAATACCTAAATATTGAAAATCTTTTTCGATACTGCTGAGCTGACGATTAATGTGCTGTTTTTCGCTAATATCACCGGTGTTACTAAGTTGATTAACCAATTCAGTGCGACGTCGCCACAGCGTAATACGTTGGCGCGGCGTTAAGGTGAGTCCTTTTGATGGGCATACGGTTTCGCAAAAACCACACTCAATACATTTGTCGATTATATCGTCGCTGCTAGGCATGGTTTTTAAATGCTGAATATGGCAGTTTTCATCGGTATTGATGATCACTCCTGGGTTTAAAATGTGGTCTTTATCAAACAATTGTTTAATACGCTGCATCACAGCAAAGCCATCAGTGCCCCATTCAGTTGCCACAAACGGCGCCATATTTCGCCCAGTACCATGCTCAGCTTTTAATGAGCCATTAAGTTCAACCGCCACCAGTTGCGACACGTCCCGCATAAATTGCTCATAACGCGCTACTTGCGCTGGTGTATCGAATGCTTGGGTAAATACAAAATGCAAATTACCCGCTAAGGCATGGCCAAAAATAATCGCTTCATCGTAACTGTATTTATCAAATAATTGATGCAGAGCTTTAACACCCTGAGCTAATACATCCAGCTCAAAAGCCACGTCTTCAATGATCACAGTGGTGCCATTTTCGCGCACTGCACCGACTGCCGGGAACGTACCTTTACGAATATTCCATAATGATGCATTGCGCTTAGCATCTGTTGAAAACGCCATAATCGCTAATTGATGGGCGCTAAAATGTGCGACAAGCTGATCCACTTGTTGTTGTAAATTAACTAATTGTGTTGCGTCTTCTGCACGTACTTCGATTAATAATGCTGCACTATCTGCTGGGTAGTTATGAACATCTTTAGGCATGATGTCATGATGCGCGACGCACAGGAGCGAGCGCTTATCCAATAACTCAACCGCCGCTACATCAAGCGTTGCTAGCTGCTTTACTAATTCACAGACTTGGCTTATGTCATCAAAAATAATAAACGCTGAGCTTTTATGAGCATGATCAATCACCGTGTGGTAAGTAATATCAGCAATAAACCCCAGCGTACCTTCAGAGCCAATCATTAAATGCTTAATGATCTCAATCGGATCAGTGTAATCAATTAGCGCGTTTAAACCATAACCCGTGGTATTTTTTAAGCGGTATTTATGAGCGATACGCTGTGCCAACTCAGGATTATTTGTAACCTGCTGGGCAAGCGCAGTGATATCGTTAATAAACGGTTGATGGCTATGTAAAAATTTAGAACGGCTTTGCTCACTGCGTGTATCAAGCACTGTACCGTCAGCGAAGATTAAGGTCATGTCCTTTACTGTATGGTAACTATTTTGTGCCACGCCACAGCACATACCTGATGAATTGTTGGCTGCCATGCCAGCGATTTTACAACTATTGATTGAAGCGGGATCAGGGCCAATTTTACGGCCAAAAGGCGCAAGTACGGCATTGGCACGAGCACCAATAATAGCTGGCTCTAACCGAATGGCAGCGCCGTTATCTTCAATTTGATAACCAGACCAGCAATCACTAAGCAGCACTAATACAGAATCTGTAATTGCTTGGCCTGATAGGCTAGTACCGGCGGCACGAAAAGTAATGGCAACTTTATATGTTGCAGCGGCACTGATGACCTGTTGCGCTTGTTGCTGATCAGCAACCAGTACTATTAATTGCGGCACTAAACGATAAAAGCTGGCATCAGTGCCAAAAGCATAGCGCCTAGGGTAATCTTCAATAAACGCCGAGGCAGGCAGCTTATCACTGAGTTGTTGTTGAAATAGTGTCAGTGCTGTTGCCATTATTTGCCCCTTTGCGTTCTGTTAATTTACTCGCTTGGCGACCCACCAAGCATTATGGAATATATTATTACTTGAAATAAGAGCGAATTACCATTAATAAAAGCTCGTCTAATATTATTTTTTTTCATCTAAATAACTATTAACTCTTAATATTTATGTAATGATCAGGCAAGCATGTGATTCGTCGGTGGTTTTTGCAGTTCTGCAAAAAAAACGTTAATGTGACAAAAATATGTTGTATTTTAATCCAAAATGGCATTACCATCAGGAATAAAATATTCATAAATAAAATAAGCAATTCAGCTTTGGAGCCTACTGTGTTAAATAAGTTTGCCATATCATCAATTCTCTTTGGACTAGGGTGTTTATTACCAATGAAATCGACCTTTGCAGCGACCAATTTAACCCTTGAGCAACAGCTTGGCCAAAAGCTGATGCTCGATTTTCGTTATTATTGTGAGCAAGACAGCGAGAACACACCTGAGCAAAAATGCCGTAATGCAGTCACTGAATTACCTGCAGATTTAGCCAAGGTGATCACTAAACATAATATTGGTGGGGTGATCTTATTTGCTGAAAATATCGATAATATTGCGCAAATTGTTAAATTAAATAATGCTATGCAACAAGCTGCGGCAAAGTCGAGCTTAGGCGCACCATTATTTATTTCAATTGACCAAGAAGGCGGACGTGTTGCACGTATTCCTCGTGATATTGCCACTTCATTTACTGGTAATATGTCGATTGGCGCAAGTTATGCGGTTCACGGCACCAAGTTTGCTACACAATCTGCACAAGTGATTGCTGATGAATTAAAAGCCATTGGTGTGAATGTTAACTATGCACCAACTGTTGATGTAAACATGAACCCTGATAACCCGGTTATTAATGTGCGCTCATACGGTGAAGATCCAACACTTGTGAGTATTTTAGGTGGCGCACAAGTTGCTGGCTTTGAAGGTAATGGCGTAATTACCTCACTGAAACACTTTCCAGGCCATGGTGATACAAACGTTGATAGCCACACTGGCTTGCCAAAAGTAATGCACGATAAAGAAACTATCTGGGAAAAAGATTTACCTCCGTTTCAAACTATTATTAAAAAGCAAAACCCTGGCATGATCATGACTGCGCATATTCAGTACCCAGCACTGGATAGCAGCACATTTGTTAGTAAAGATGGCAAAACCATGATCAAACCTGCGACGATGTCGCATAAAATCATCAGCGAATTATTACGCGATGAAATGGGCTATCAAGGTGTAGTGATCACCGATGCGCTAGATATGGCTGGTATTAGCCACTTTTTCGAACCAATTGAAGCCGTTGTAAATACCTTTGCTGCCGGGGTTGATATTGCTTTGATGCCAATTGAAATTCGTAGTCCAAAAGATTTAGTCGTATTAGATAAACTGATCAGCCGCTTAGTGAGCGAAGTTGAAAAAGGTAATTTACAAGCCGACGAAGTCGCTATCTCTGCTCAACGCATCATCAATTTAAAAAGTAAATTTAAACTGACCACAGAGCTTGACGAATCGTTAGCAATGCAAAAAGCACAACTTATTCTCGGTGATGATAATCATCGCAAAGTCGAAGCAGAGCTGGCTCTTGCCGCCATTACCCAAGTTAAAAATGACCAGCACACTTTACCGATTAAACTGACGACAAATAGTAAAGTACATATCATCATGCCTGATACCCGCAAGTGTTTGGCGCTACAACAGGCAATTACAGAAAATACTCAACAACCACTTGCATTTAGCTGCACCAGTTTACAAGGCTTTGAGCCCACAGCGACGTTAAAAGCAATCAATGAAGCGGATATCATCATTGCAGGCAATGCATCACCAAACCAAAGCGCGGTAGAAATTGGCGGCATGGATGACCTTGCTGATAACCCTGCATTTGCAATTGCAAAATCGGCGCAAGGTCCGGCACTTGAAAAACTGCTTCAGCAAGCGCAACAAGCTGATAAGAAAACCGTTTTTGTTAGTTTACGAGCACCATACGATATTGCCACATTTGGCCAATATGCGGATGCAATTTTAGCAACTTATGCGTATAACATAGATGTAGATAATGATGTTAAAGTAGCAGGGCCAGCTTTTACTGCTCTTGCAAAAGTACTAGTTGGTAAAAAGCCAGCGCAAGGTACTTTGCCTGTTACCGTCAGTGGCATTAACAACAACTAAAAGTTTACGAGGATACTATGCAACATAACGCATCACTTACTACGCCTTACGCTATTCGTAATATGATCAGGAATGAAGATTATACCGGTAGTACATCGGGCTTTGTTCCCGGCTTTGTACAGGCTAATTTAGTGATTTTGCCCCAGCGCTATGCGTTTGATTTTTTACAATTTTGCCAAGCAAACAAAAAAGCGTGCCCAATTGTAGCAAGTAGCCGCACGCCTGGAGCTACCAGCATTCCAAATGTTGCGCATGATTTAGATATTAGGACTGACATACCTCGCTATCGTATTTTTAAAAATGGCCAATTGATTGAAGAAGTAACGAATATCAAAGAGCAATGGCGCGACGACTTGGTCACTTTTTTAATTGGTTGCTCGTTTTCATTTGAAGAGTCGTTAAAGTTGGCGGGCCTAGAAATACGTAATATTACGGAAAATAAAAATGTACCTATGTACATGACTAATATTCCTTGCGAAAGCGCCGGTATATTTCATGCTAACATGGTCGTTAGTATGCGACCGATGAAGCCGGCAGATGCGATTCGGGCAATCCAAATATGTAGCCGCTTTCCAGATGTGCATGGAGCGCCAGTTCACTTTGGGGATCCAGCTGCAATAGGTATTAAAGATATTAATCGCCCTAACTTTGGTGAATCTGTCACCATTAAAGACGGTGAAGTACCGGTATTTTGGGCCTGTGGTGTCACGCCGCAAGTAGCCATAGCTAATGCTGCGCCTGATTTTTGCATTACACATAGCCCAGGTCATATGCTGATCACCGACATTCAAAACGCCCATATCTCGGCTTTTTAAACGGGAATAATGATGAAGCTCAATTGTGATTTAGGGGAAAGCTTTGGTGCATGGCAAATGGGCCTTGATGAAGAGGTAATGCCGCATATTGATATGGCTAATATTGCTTGTGGTTTTCATGGCGGTGATAGTGATGTTCTAGCACGCACCCTGATGCTTGCTAAACAACATGATGTCATTATAGGCGCGCACCCCAGCTATCCTGATAAACAGGGCTTTGGGCGTCGCTCCATGGCATTAACACCACAAGAGCTAAGCAATTGCCTGCATTATCAAATAGCCGCAATTGAAGGTATGGCAAGAGTACAAGGCCTCACTTTAGAGTATGTGAAGCCACATGGCGCGTTATATAACGATATGATGGCCGATAAAACAATTTTGACCACGGTGATGCAAGCTGTTGCCAGTTACCCGAGCCCTTTAAAACTAATGCTTCTCGCCACTGCGAAAGCAGAGCAACATCAACAACTTGCTCAACAATATCACCTTGAATTAATTTTAGAAGCATTTGCTGATCGCCAATATACCGATGACGGTCAATTAGTATCACGGAAAATTGCTGGTAGTGTGCATGATAAACCTGCGCTAATAGCGCAAGTTAAACAGTTACTCGCCACCGGCTGCGTAACCACACAATCGGGCAACCAACTGCCTTTACACGCCGACAGTTTATGTGTGCATGGCGATAACGCAGCAGGCATTGCCCTAATTCAAGAGATCAAAGCGTTATGCCACACTCGTTAAGTGATGAACAATTAAGTCAAGCAATCGAAACCATGATGGTAGAACAAAACCTACGTGGTATGCAAAATCTCTATGCCTATCAACAGACAGGGACTTATCTGCGCGCTGCAAAGTCGTTATTTGATGCCAAAAGTACGGTACTCATTGGTACCGGTTTTGCCGTCAAGCAAACCTTTGAAACCGATGGCCCTGTTGGCGCCATTGCTTTATACAATGCTTTAATTACGCTAGGTAAAAATCCTATTTTAGTCTGTGGAAACCCCCTTTACAGTGCACTGAAAAATGAATTTAACTGTTTTGAATTGCCACTGAATAATTTTACTGATGCAATGGCTTTTAGCAAAGCTGCGCTGGCTGAATTAAAGCCAGATTGCGTATTGTCTATCGAGCGCCCCGGGCTGTGTCACGGCAATAAATATTACAATATGCGTGGTATTGATATTTCGGCTGATTGTGGTTGTTTTGATTTTTTTGTCAGCCAAGCCTCCTGCCCAACGGTAGCTATTGGTGATGGCGGTAACGAAATAGGGATGGGCAATTTATCACAATATATGACTGAGCTGAGCATTATGCCGTGCCTTACTTGCTGCGATGAACTGCTGTTAGCGGATGTATCAAACTGGGCAGCTTACGGCATTATTGCGTTTTTAAGCCGCTGGCATAGCCAAGACTTACTCGCAGAAGTCGATACTTTAGCAATCCTGCAATATTTGAGTGAACGTGGCAGTGTAGATGGCGTTACTCACAAAAACGAATTAACCGAAGATGGCTTACATGCTATGCATGGCCAACAACTCATCGCAAGACTACGTCAGCTTAGCGATGTTGCCAATCAGAATGAGGATTTATAATGAGTACGGTGTATTTAAACGGCGACTATATGAACGCAGAGCACGCAAAAATATCGCCAATGGACAGAGGCTTTTTATTTGGCGATGGTATTTACGAAGTGATCCCTGCCTATAATGGCAACATGCTTGGCTTTGCAGCGCATATTGAACGCATGAAAAATGGTTTAAATGAACTGGAAATTGTACTCGATTATACAGCTGATACATGGCGTGAAATCTGCCAGCAGCTGTGTGAGAAAAATCACGGTGAAAACCTTGGTATTTATTTGCACGTTAGCCGTGGCGCTGATACTAAGCGTGCTCATGCCTACCCGAGTGGTATTACGCCAACGGTATTTGCCTACGCCTTTGAAATTCCAGCACAACCCGTTAGTGATATCGACAACGCCACGACTTATACTGTATCCGTTGAGCAAGATAAGCGCTGGCAGCGTTGCCACATCAAGTCAACCGCATTACTCGGCAACGTGATTCATTACCAGAATGGTGCGGCGGCTGGCAATAAAGAAACCATTTTATACAATCGCTTAGATGAGCTTACCGAAGCAAGCTCAAGTAATGTGTTTATTGTTAAAGATGGCGTGATCAGCACCCCCCCATTGGATAACCAAATTTTACCGGGTATCACTCGCTGGTTAATTTTAACGATATTACACAGCCACAGTGACTTTAAAGTTCAAGAACGTATTATTACTAAGCAGGAACTATTTGCAGCCGATGAAGTATGGATCACCAGTGCCACAAAAGAAGTTGGCCCAGTCGTAAAACTCAACGGTCAACTGGTCGCTGATGGCAAACCAGGGAAAATATGGCAACAAGTACAGAGCTTATTTACTGAACATAAGTTTGATTATTAATAGCGCTAAGTGGTAATTATAAAAGCCGGGTTTGTTAAGTAAACACGGCTTTTAAAATCCAATTAAATTTTCGCTTACTTAGACTGATACGGCCAAACTTCTAGTACTCCATCACTGCTTTCGCTGACAATTGTTTTATTTTCTTTATCATACGCTACAGCTAAAACTGAGCCACGAATGCGCAGTTGTGTCGCTTTATACTCAGCCAATAATGTACCATCTTTTACACGCCATAATTGTATCGTGCTTTTCGGTGAGCCGGTAAAAAACCTTTTATCATCATTTACAAACCGCGAGTGGTTAAACTCTATAAAATTAGTAAATATATTTAGCTCAGCTTTTTTAATACCGGTGTTTAAATCAAGAAATATACGATCATCAACAGAATCTATCGCAAAACCTAAACTTGCATTTTCGTTTATACTGACATGATTAACACGAGTCGCTAATTTGAACTCTTTTAAAATAGTGCCATCTTTCGTTGACCATAAATAACTAAACTTATCGCTTGAACCGCTTAATGCTGTTTGTCCATCTGCAGATAGTGCTACAGAATTAATATCAAGGCGATGAACTTGAAATAGCGTATTTTGCTTCGTTAGAGAGTTGATCACATCAGCTTCACAGCTACGATAGCCTACCACTATTAACTGACCGTTTGCTGATATTGCAATATCACGAGCAATGTTTTTCCCTGTTGACCAACTACCCAGTAGTTGACCATTTGCAACTGAAAATAATATTAATGCTAAAATAAATATGTTAGTAAATCTCTTAACCAAAGCTCAGCTTAAATAGTCATAGCCTTTACTTTATTTATGAAGTTATTAGCGTATTATCAAAGTCTTACTAATGACACTAAACAAAACAGCAAAATGTTATGGATTTTTCTCTTTATACTAAACTGAGCCCACAACTTAGTCATAATAGTTATTGTTGTGAGTTTGACAGTAGCAGTTTTATTGACAGTGACTTTTTAAATTATCAGATTGTGTTACCGCAACAACTACAAAAGGCTGTTGTTAAACGAAGAGCTGAATACCTCGCCGGCCGTTTTTGCGCAAAACAGGTGTTAACCGCCCTCAATATCCCCTGTTTTGATATTATCTCAGGCCCCGATCGCGCGCCCATATGGCCTAAAAACATTATTGGTAGCATTACCCACACGCAAGGGATCGCAATGGCCATGGCATGTCAGCACACTGATATCACTGGAATTGGTATTGATATAGAGCAACTAATGAGTGCCAAACAAGAGCTAGAGCTACAAAAGCAAATTTTGCATCCTGATGAATATCCACTTTTTAGGCGATTGGCTGGGCAGCTTTCACATCCATTAACCGTCATTTTTTCAGCAAAAGAAAGTATTTTTAAAGCACTATATCCAAGCGTAAAGCAATTTTTTGGTTTTGAAGCTGCACAGCTAATTGCTTTTAATCAGCAACAATTGCAGTTTAAAATTACTAAATCGCTCGCAGAGCAAGTGCCTCAAGACACTTACGTAACCGTTTTCTATCAATGTAATAAAAGTGTAGTACTCACCGAGTGTGAATTTACTATCGCAGCTCAACCACTCAAAAATACTAATGTCGGCAAGTAGCCACTAATAATCAATCAGGTATTCATCGCATGATGGTGTACCTTTGGGTTTTGTTATTCTATAACGGTTAGGTGCGATAATTAATAACAAGGAATTAAAATGAAATTGATTGCCCCCGCAGCCCTCCTAACCTCGCTGTGTTTTTCAGTATTAGCCAATGATAACCTGCAAACTTTTCAACTAGAAAATGTATTCGACCTTGAATATGCCAATCAAATTGAAATGACTAACGACGGTAAAACCGTCTACTTTGTTCGAAATCGGATGGACATTAAATCAGATAGTAAAGTTAGTAATATTTGGTCTGTCGACAGTAGTTCAAAGCAATTACAACCGCTTACATCGGGTGTACATATGGATTACTCCCCTGTCTTGTCGCCAGACCAATCACGTTTAGCGTTTATTTCAACTCGTGATGGCAGTAGCCAAATTTATGTAAAATGGCTAAAAACAGGCGCTGTTGCAAAAATTAGTAATCTTACTCAAAGCCCTGCAAGTTTGCAGTGGTCACCTAATGGTCGGCAATTACTGTTTAGCCAATTTGTACCGAGTAAAGTTAGTTCTCCTATTAACTTACCAGGCAAGCCTGAAGGTGCCAGCTGGGCAGAGCCTGCTAAATTTATTGATGACGTATATTATCGTGCCGATGGCGGCGGTTATACCAAGCCTGGTTTTCGTCATTTGTTTACTATTGATGCCAATGGCGGTAATGCCCGTCAGTTAACCTCTGGCGACTTTGATCATGGCGGGCCAGTTAGCTTTTCTGAAGATGGTAACAGCCTTTATTTTTCGGCTAATCGCCATGCTGACTTTAAACTCAAACCAACAAATTCTGAAATATATCAGCTGACATTAAATGATCTACAAATAACAGCGCTTACCGACCGAGAAGGTCCTGATCAGCAACCGCAAATATCACCAGATGGGCGTTATCTTGCCTATACCGGTTATGATGATAAACGTACCAATTATGAAAATACCCAGCTATATATTCGCGATTTAAAATCGGGTGATACCACAAGTTTAACCGCTGATTTTGACCGCAGTGTCGAGCAAATTAAATGGGCTGATAATTCTAGAGGGCTTTATTTTAGTTACGCCAGTGAAGGCCAAACCGCACTCGCTTATCAACCACGTAGCGGCAAACGAAAAGTGATCACACAAAAAATAGGGAGTGTTTCCTTCGGTCGCCCTTATTCTGGTGGTGACTTTGATATAAGCGACGATGGTGATGTGGCAATCACGCTTGCTGATACCCAACGTCCTGCTGATATAGCAATAGTTAAAAATGGTAAAACACAACGTTTAACAAAATTAAATGACGACGCGCTTGGTAATAAACAGCTGGCAAAAGTAGAAGAAATTTGGCTGAAATCAAGTTATGACGACTTACCAATTCAAGGTTGGGTCGCCTACCCTCCTGGGTTTGATAGTAGTAAAAAATATCCCCTTATTTTAGAAATACACGGCGGCCCTGTCGCTAACTACGGTCCACACTTTAGCGCTGAAATACAATTATTTGCCGCTAAAGGTAATGTGGTTTTATATATGAACCCGCGTGGTAGTGATTCATACGGGAAGGAGTTCGCGCAAACTATTCATCACAATTATCCTAGTAACGATTTTGATGACTTAATGACTGGCGTTGATGCGCTTATTGGCAAAGGTTTTATTGATCAGTCAAAACTATTTGTAACCGGTGGCTCTGGTGGCGGTGTACTTACGGCGTGGATTGTTGGCCATACCGACAGATTTGCCGCCGCTGTTGTTGCCAAGCCGGTGATCAATTGGATCAGCTTTGTACTAACTGCTGACTTCTACCCATTCTTTGCCGATTACTGGTTCCCAGGTAAGCCATGGGATCATATTGAGCATTATATGAAACGCTCGCCAATTAGCTATGTTGGTAATGTTAAAACACCAACCATGCTACTCACTGGTGAAGCGGATTACCGCACTCCTATTTCTGAGACCGAGCAATTCTATCAAGCATTAAAGCTACAAGGAGTTGATACAGCAATGGTACGTATTCCTGATGCATCACATGGCATAACAAAACGGCCGTCAAACTTGATGGCTAAAGTCGCTTATATTCAATGGTGGTTTGATAAGCATAGTAAATAGAAATTAGTTAGCGGCGAGAGTAAAGTTAACAAGTTGCAAGTGTGAAGCTAGAAACCGTAGCTTGGTCCTTAACAACTTTTACTCTCGCTAATTTGTCACTAGTCAAATCCCCTGTAAACCCCCTTTACAAAAAGTGAGTGCTCATTCACATATTCTAAAGTTTACACAAATATCGGACTTTGTAAAAAATCGAGTTAGTAAAATTTCGGTTTATGACATTTTTTGGTCATTGAGTTAGTAAAAAATCGGTTTGAGTCACTGTTTATGGCGTTTAAGTTGGTAAAAAAGTGGTTTGTAGTCGGTTAGAGTTGGTAAAAAATCGGTTTATATTTTCTGATTAATGGCTAATAACGGCCATTTTTATCAAAATCCCCCCTTTCCAAAGAGCTAAAAGCTGATTAAATCGCTAAATTGATAAGAAATACCGCAAAAAAATTTACTTGATAAAAATCTGATCCAAAAATTGAAAGTAAATCTGATGCTAGTTAAATACTGATCCAAGCCTTAGTTAAAATCTGATCTGAGCGGTAAAGTTAGCAGGTGTAAAGCTGTATATCCTGTGTAATTGCTAGCATCAAAAAAAGGGCCTTACGGCCCTTTGTAACATTGTTGAGTTGGACTGTTATGTTAGAACTGGTTCATAGTGTTTGCTTCGCCGCCAGCTTTAAGCGCATTTTCACCTGAGAAGTACTCTTTATGGGTATCTCCCATGTTAGAACCTGCTAAGTCTTGATGCTTAACGGATGCTTGTTCGCGGCGAATTTCTTGACGCTGCACATCACGTACATAAGCCAGCATACCTAAGTCACCAAAGTAGCCTTCTGACAGAATATCAGTGCTCAATGCAGCCGTGTGATAGGTCGGTAGCGTAATTAAGTGGTGGAAAATACCAGCTTCGCGCGCGCCATCACGTTGGAAGTTTTGTACTAACTCATCTGCTGCGACTGCAAGTTCAGTTGCATCCATCTCTGGTGCCATTAGCGCCTTATTATCATCAATACTTGGATAAGCAGATAAGTCTTTGCCTTCGTCTAACCACTGTTGATAAACTTGCTCGCGGAATTTCAATGTCCAGTTGAAAGAAGGTGAATTGTTATAAACCAGTTTAGCGTCAGGAACTTGCTCTTTAACCCGATTAACCAGTTCAGCAATTTGTTTTACATGTGGTTTTTCAGTTTCAATCCACAGTAAATCAGCACCCGACTGCAAGCTGGTAATACAATCTAGTACAACACGGTCTTTTTCTGTGCCTTCGCGAAATTGGTATAAACCATTATCAAGGCGAGTCGGCTTACATAGTTGGCCGTTCAGCTTCATTGCCGTATCACCTTCATTTAAATCTTCAACACCGTTAATTGGCGTGGTTTCTAAAAACGCATTGTACTGACTAGCAAGGTCGCCAGGTGTTTGTGATACCGGCACTTTTTGGGTCAAGCTAGCACCAAGTGAGTCAGTACGTGCGACAATAATACCGTTATCAATACCCAGTTCTAAAAAGGCATAACGCACGGCGTTAATTTTTGCTAAAAAGTCTTCGTGTGGCACAGTTACTTTACCTGCTTGGTGACCACATTGTTTCGCGTCTGAAACTTGGTTTTCGATTTGGATAGCACATGCCCCCGCTTCAATCATTTTTTTAGCGAGTAAGTAGGTTGCTTCTTCATTACCAAAACCAGCATCAATATCTGCGATGATCGGTACCACATGACTTTCAAAGTTATCTATTTTATCAAGTACCGCTTGTACATCACCACCAGTTGCTTTGGCGTTATCTAAGTCTTTAAATAAATGGTCAAGTTCACGAGCATCGGCTTGTTTTAGGAAAGTATAAATTTCTTCAATCAACGCCGGTACTGAGGTTTTTTCGTGCATACTTTGATCCGGTAGTGGGCCGAACTCAGAGCGCAGCGCAGCAACCATCCAACCGCTTAGGTATACGTAGCTACGCTTAGTGGTTTTTTGGTGACGTTTAATCGCCATCATCATTTGTTGGGCAGTAAAACCATGCCAGCAACCAAGCGATTGTGTGTATTGGCTGGTATCAGCATCATATGCAGCCATATCTTCACGCATGATGTCAGCTGTAAACTGAGCGATGTCTAATCCCGTACGAAAACGATTTTGCAAACGCATACGACTTGCGTATTCAGGATTAATTGCTTGCCATGTTTTACCTTGTGCTTGACAAAGTGTAGCTAAAGTATCGGTTTCACGTTGATAAGTAGTCATAATAAAAAATCCTCTGAACGGGTTAAAACTAAATTTTATTTATATGGTTGTGTGAGAGGCTAAGAGTTAATGCTCTGTAGCGCTTAAATCAACATTAGGCCGATTTATTGGATTTAGTAAATTTATAGTTGTTATGCTGGCTATATATTTAGTGAATGGCTAAAAGAACACCTATTGCGTATTTTTAGGTTATGGTTAACAAAAGATTGCTCACATGCAGTCAATTGCACCGCGACCGTTTAAAAGGATATCGATTATGACACTCTCTCACAGCCAATTTGGATTAACCGTAGATAACCAATTAGCCGATTTTGTTAACCAGCAACTGCTACCCGGTACAGGTATTAGCGAACAACACTTTTGGCAAGGATTTGCTGAAATTATTGATGATCTTAGTCCGCTTAACCGTGCATTATTAGTCAAGCGTGAAGACCTACAACACCAAATTGATAGCTATCACCTAGCAAATAAACACTGGGATGCAGCGCAATACCAACAGTTTTTAACTGACATTGGTTATTTAGTCCCTGAGCCCGATAATTTTTGCATTGAGACAGAAAATGTTGAGCCTGAAATAGCCCGCACAGCTGGCCCTCAGCTGGTTGTGCCAGTAAGTAATGCACGCTTTGCACTTAATGCCGCTAACGCACGCTGGGGGTCGTTATACGATGCCTTATACGGCACTGATGTACTTAGCGAAGAAGATGGCGCTGAAAAAGGCAGCAACTATAATCCTGTTCGCGGTTTTAAAGTAATGGCCTACGCAAGGCAGTTTTTAGATAAAGCGTTACCACTTGAAAATGGCTCACATATTGAAAGTACTAATTATTCGGTAGTTAATGGCCAGCTCATCATCACCTTACGTGATAGCTCACAAACAGGCTTAAAACAACCAGCGCAACTTATTGGTTTTCAAGGTGAAGCACAAAACCCCAGGGCAATTTTATTACTCAGTCATGGCCTCCATATAGAGCTACAAATAGATCATAATCATAGCATTGGTGCAGCCGACAAAGCGGGCTTAAAAGACGTCCTCCTCGAAGCTGCACTTACCACCATTATGGATTGTGAAGACTCCGTTGCCGCCGTTGACGGCGAAGATAAAGTGCAAGTTTATCAAAATTGGTTAGGCTTAATGAAAGGCACTCTCGCTGAGTCATTCACAAAAGATGGCAAAACGGTTGAGCGTACACTCGCTAAAGACCGCAGTTATTTAGGTATTGATGGGAAACCGCTAAGTCTAAAAGGGCGTAGTATGATGTTTGTGCGTAATGTTGGCCATTTAATGACAAACCCTGCGATTCAAGATAGCCAAGGCCGCGACGTATTTGAAGGTATCATGGATGCAATGATCACGGTCACTGCCGCACTGCATGACTTAAATGGCAATAGCCCGGTAAAAAATTCAACTGCAGCCAGTATCAATATCGTCAAACCGAAAATGCATGGTCCTGAAGAAGTTGCTTTTACCAATACATTATTTAGTCGTATTGAACAGCTTTTACAGTTACCCAAAAACACCATCAAAATGGGCATTATGGATGAAGAGCGCCGTACATCGGTGAACTTAAAAGCCTGTATTAATGCTGCTAAACAACGTGTGGTATTTATCAATACTGGCTTTTTAGACCGTACAGGTGATGAAATTCATACCTCAATGCAAGCAGGTGTAGTATTACCAAAAGCAGCCATTAAACAACAACCTTGGATCAATGCTTATGAAGACAGAAATGTCGATATCGGTTTGCAAACCGGGTTAAGTGGTCGCGCACAAATAGGCAAAGGTATGTGGCCAATGCCCGATAAAATGGCGTTGATGATGGAGCAAAAAATTGCCCATCCGCAAGCAGGCGCTAATACAGCCTGGGTGCCCTCCCCTACTGCAGCCACCTTACATGCTATGCACTATCATGACGTTGATGTGTTTGCCTGTCAAAAAGCGATTGCCCAGCGTCAACAAGCTAGTTTAACAGAACTATTAACTCCGCCTTTGATGGTTGATCCTAATAGTTTGAGCAAAGAAGATATTCAGGCAGAGCTGGATAACAATGCTCAAGGTATTTTAGGTTATGTAGTACGTTGGATTGATCAAGGTGTAGGCTGTTCTAAAGTGCCTGACATTAACCATATAGGATTAATGGAAGATAGGGCTACACTGCGTATTTCAAGCCAACATATGGCTAACTGGTTGCAGCATGGGGTATGCACGCAAGCACAAATAGAAACTACTATGGCGAAAATGGCAAAAGTAGTGGATAGCCAAAATGAAGGGGATCCGGCTTATGTTAATATGGCTGATTCAGTGCAAAGCTTAGCACAAAGTATTGCATATCAAGCGGCATTAGCCCTTGTATTAGAAGGAGTTAAACAACCCAGTGGTTATACTGAACCATTGTTGCATGCGTTTCGTATAAAATATAAAGCGCAACAATAACTCCCCTTCGAGTTTGTTAGTGTCATATTGCCAGCCCTCGGGCTGGTTTTTTTTGCTTAAATTATCCTTTAACCATAACTTTGCTGAATAATCAGCATTCAGAAAAATAAGCCATCAACAACAAAAAAGCACATTCCAGCAATGAAATGCGCTTTTGTATCTTCTCGAAACTAGTGTTACTACTGGCTAAATTTATAACTTCAGCCTAATTCACTACCGTGGCGTTATGATAAACGTTTTGTACGTCGTCACAATCTTCCAACATTGCAATAAATTTATCAAAATTAGCGATAACATCGGCATCAGTAATTTCTATATGCACTTGTGGCACGAAGGTGATTTCGTCAACTTCAAAAATAATACCTGCAAACGCCTCTTCTAATGCTGTTTTTGCTTTGTAATATTCGGCATGTGGAGCAAAAACCGATACTTTGCCATCTTCAACTTCTACATCGGTTACATCAACATCAGCCATCATTAAAGCTTCAAGTACCACTTCATCATCGTCACCACTAAAACCAAGTACAGCTAAATGATCAAACATATGTGCTACACAGCCTGGTGTACCTATTTTTGAGTCAGTTTTAGTAAACGGTAAGCGAACATCTTTAATAGTACGATTTGGGTTATCTGTTAAACAGTCAACAATCACCATACAGTTACCTGGGCCATAGCCTTCGTAACGGGCTGTTGCATAATCTTCACCAGCTCCGCCAGCAGCTTTCTCTATCGCTTTTTCGATGACATGTGCTGGTACTTGATCTCGCTTCGCGCGTTCGATTAAGCGTTTTAGCGACTGGTTTACTTCTGGATCAGGTTCACCATTTTTTGCTGCTACGTAAATTTCTTTACCGTACTTAGAATTAACTTTGGTTTTAGCATTGGCTGTTTTCGCCATGGAGCTTTTACGTACTTCAAATGCTCTGCCCATCTTATGCCTCTATTGGAAACTCGATATTGGCAACATTTTAACAACTTGCGCAGTATTGAGCTAGTGATTAAATGACTGCAAAATCACAATTATGACATTTCGTTTAACAGTAACTACGCTTACAAAAGTTAAACAACACGCCATTTAACATAATACTAAAATTCTACTTAAACTGAAGCATTTATAAGTCGAGATTGTCGTGTTTGCCCTAAATTATTTATTAACTTAGGTAATTCAGAAAAATGGTGCAGAATATAATCAGCTTGTTCTGCATATGCAGGAACATCACTCGGTGCATATAAACAAGCACGCATATTGGCATTATGTGCAGCCTGGATATCATAAAGATAATCACCAACATAAAGTATATGTTGCTGATCTATTCCCCATAACGTTGCAATTGCATTCAAAGCACTCGGATCTGGCTTAGGGGGGGCATCACTACGCGTGAGTACAGTTTGAATTGGCAACGGATTATTTTTTAATTTCAGCGCAGTAGCGCGGTCGTAATTACGTGTCACGATTGCCATTGGTATTGCTTGCTCTTTTAAACGCGCGATAGCTTGCGCTACACCGGGTAACAACGTTGCATGTTGAGCATCAATAAGCTCATGCTGATGGACAATATTCATTGCTTCCTCACGCATGTAAGGCGAAGGAAGACCATCAATAAAACTAAGTAGATCATGCTCGTCAGGGCAACCAACTTGAGCTTTGATAAGAGTAAAATCAAGTTCAGATGATACTAAGGTGCCATCTAAATCAAAAATTACCCCAGCTACTGTACTTTGATACATATTCATACCACTCCTTGTATATGATTTAATTTTCATCCAAATTACTTACTTTAAGATAGTTTACGCAATTAGATATGAAAAGGAACATATTCGTATTTAATATAAAAATTAATAAAAAACGCGCACAAAACTACTGTGCGCGTCGGTTGGGGGACTTTTAAATTTGCCTACTTTGTTTGCTCTACCGCTGTATTAGCTGGTTCAAAGCGCGCTTCTAGCCAAGTGTCATCTTGGGTAAAGTGCAGTGTTTTCACTTTGCCTTTACCTTCAACATTAACCATATTCACTTGCGCAGGCCATAAATCGCGCAGCGCGCCGTGACTCATACGGATACCTTTAATATCCTTTGGGATCGGTGCTTCTTGATAAACCCAAAAAAACTTACCATCAACTTGCGCACCCACTTCCTTCAGCACTAGCGGCTCACCATCGAGTGTTTGTAAAGCAACATGTGATTCGATGTAATCTACAAAGCGTTGTTGATCTTCTTTATTACTAATAATATCTGCACCACCGGCAAATAAATGCTCCACAGCATGCTCGGTATCATGTAAATAAAAACGATGCATTAGCTCAATATTACTAGTACGTTTATTAAATAAAACTGTAGTTACTGATGCTTTAAGTTGATGCGCCATCGCTGGCATAGCAACTATAAAAGCAAGAATAATAAGCATAAAACGCATTATTCTTGCTCCTTATCGCTGTCTTTTTCGTCACCTGTTTTTAGCTCAGTTTTAATATCGTGCATGATATCGCGGCTGACTTTGGCTTTACTTTGCTCTTTTTTATACACTTCAATACGTGAAGGGATAATACGACGAGGGTAGTTATTATTTTCAACATCTACGTCTGCAGTTTCCCAACGAGGATCAACCGTTACTGATACCAAAGGCTTGTTCTTATCAGTAATAATAAGTTTTTGCACATGTTTGTGGTTGCGACGCCAGATTTCGGCAGGGATCATACGATCTTCTTTAGTACCATCTTCATAGCTAAGCTCAAGTAAAATTGGCATTACTAGGCCGCCTAAATTCGAAAATTCAAGCACGTAATAGTTTTTATCTTCTGCAACTGCGCGATCGAGTACTTTACGCTCCCATGGCTCTAAGCCTTTTAAGAATTTATTATACGAGTTGCGCTCTTTGTTAGTAACAGTGAAGCGGTCGTTTTCATCGTAGAAATCAGTTACGTCGGAGTTTTCTTCAACCCATAGCTTTTTAGCTTCAGCCTTATTGCGTTCCACAAATAGTGGCATAGGTTTAGCCGCTTCAATATCACGTAGGCGATTAAAATCTATATCAGGATTTTTAGTATCTAAACGTAATTGATAGACTTTATCGAGCGAGATATCAACATGATCAGTGCTATAGAACCAGCCACGCCAGAACCAATCTAAATCAACACCTGATGCTTCTTCCATAGTACGGAAAAAATCAGCAGGGGTAGGGCGCTTGTACTTCCAACGCTGGGCGTACTCTTTAAACGCAAAATCAAACAGCTCACGACCTAAAATCACTTCACGCAAAATATTCAGTGCGGCCGCAGGTTTGGTATAAGCATTAGGCCCTAAACGCAGTACGCTGTCTGACTGAGTCATTACCGGCACTTGATTTTCAGACTTCATGTAGGCAACAACGTCACGTGGTTCAACCCCCCATGGAATAGTTGGATCCCATTCACGCCCAGCAACACCATCTAAAAAGCTGTTTAAACCTTCATCCATCCAAGTCCATTGGCGCTCATCAGAGTTCACCACCATAGGAAAATAAATATGACCAACCTCGTGGATCACCACGCCAATTAAAAAGCGCTTTTCAGCTTGTGAATAAGTACGCGAACCGTCATCCTGTAACTCAGTTCGAGGGCCATTAAATGTGATCATTGGATATTCCATACCGCCTACTGGACCATTGACTGACTGCGCAACAGGGTATGGATAATCAAATGAAAAGCGTGAATAAACTTCCATTGTATGTACGATTGCTTCGGTCGAATACTTCTTCCATAGATCGCCACCTTCTTTGGGGAAAAATGACATAGCCATCACTAATGGCTGATCATTACCGCCTTGTTGATAACCTTTTGCATCCCACATAAATTTACGCGACGACGCCCATGCAAAGTCACGCACATTTTCAGCTTTAAAGTGCCATGTTTTGGTCTTGTCTGTGCCTTCTTTTTCATTTTCTAAGGCTTCATCTTCAGTAACGATAAATACTGGGCGCTTTGTATTTTTGGCTTGTTCTAAACGGTTTCGCTGAGTACGGGTCAGCACGCTACTAGCATTATCAAGCTTACCCGTTGCAGAGACGATATGATCGGCAGGAACAGTGATCTCAACATCATAATCACCAAATTCTAGCGTAAACTCTCCACTGCCTAAAAAGGCTTTATTAGTCCATGCTTCGTAATCTGTATAAGCAGCTAAACGTGGAAACCATTGAGCAAGTAAGAATATGTCGTTGCCATCTTTTTCAAAATGCTCGTAACCAGAGCGAGCGCCAACGGCATCTTCTTCGACGATGTTAAAAGCAAAGTCCATGCTGAATTCAGTGTCTTTGCCTGGTTTCAGTGGTTCATTTAAGTCAATACGCATTAGTGTATCAACAACTGTGACTTTTAATTCTTTACCGTTATCATCTTTAACATTAGCAATTGTAAAGCCAAGTTCATTGTCACTCATAAATTGTTGACGACGTAACTGACTTAAACTTAATTTAGTTGCTTTTGGTTGTGGATCTCCCTGTAGGGCAGAGCCGTTAAATGTAGCAGTACGTTCTGCAATAGAGTCGCTTTTAAAAATATTTTGATCGAGTTGCAACCATAAATACTTGAGTGTGTGCGGTGAATTATTTTTATACTCTATGGTTTGACTTGCTGTTAAGCGACGTGCATTTTCATCAAGCTTTACATCGATGTCGTAATTAACATGCTGCTGCCAATATTTTTCACCAGGCTCACCTGCTGCACTACGATAAACATTCGGTGTAGGCAGCACTTCATCAAGTTGGCGAAACTTATCAACATAACTGCCTTTTGTTTGCTCAACTGCAGAAGCCATAACAGTACTTGAGAGAGCTAACGGTAAAAATATAGCCCCTAAAGTTACAACTGCTTTTTTCATAATTAATCCTGTTAATTTTTCGTAAGCATACTTTGTCAAAATAGTGAGATATATTCAATGAAATAGCGATAAACCGCCGCATTTATAGGGTAAAAAATAACTTATTCTTAAATACTGATGATTAACAACAAGGCAATTATTGTAAAGGGGGTTTACAGCAACTTTTGTACGAAATTCAGGCTTAATTAATGCAAGTCAATTACAGTTAGCTTTACAGTTTGTAAACACGTTAACCTAAACGATGAGTAGTAAACCCTCATACCATAGTATTGAATAAGTTAGCTGACAGCTTGCAGGGGTAACCGATGAAATTTTACATTGTAAAAAAAGATAATAGTGTTGCGGCAATTCCAGCTCAGACTAAGCAACTAAATGAATATCAAAAGCGGGGCTTTAAGTTTGTTGAAGTCGTTGCGGCTTGCGATAAAAACGACGCACTCGCTCGCTTTCCAAAACATAGTAAAAAACGTAAAAAGTGGCTTGTTTTATGCAGTAGTTTGGTGGTTATAAGCATAACTTTTAGCTTAATTTCGGCTATTTTTGTATTAATGGCTAAATAATGAATTCTTTAGTTGACCTTTATAGTCATTTGTATTTAAAATCGCCCACTTTTTTGATTTGAGGGGGTTAAAAGCATCGCTTTTTTCCTCAAAAGTGTTTCAACATACTAGTAAAATGCGGTGGGCATATGGATTTTTATATCCTAAAAAAACAACAAGAAGTAATTGCAATTCCAGCAGATGAACAAAGTTGTAAACAGTATTTAGATTCAGGTTATTTTTATATTGATAAAGTAGCTGCCTGTAACGAAACGAATGCGTTAAAAGTACTGCAGGCCAAACAAACCAAAGCTCTCAAAGTACCATTAGTGCTGGCATTGTTAGCTTTACCCATGGTGATCTTTGCTTGGTATAACCTAACAAGTTAAAGATTCAGCTTGTGCCCTTGCATCTTAATTTAGCTTGGGTATATTGACGCTCTTAACTGTTTTTTAAGAGCGTGACATGAAAGTCTTACATACCTCAGATTGGCATTTAGGCCAACAATTTTACGAACACAATCGCTGCCAAGAGCATCAGGTGTTTTTCAGTTGGCTCATAGACACGCTCATCACACAACAAATAGATCTGCTGTTAGTCGCTGGTGATATTTATCACACAGCTACCCCGCCTGCTAGCAGTGAAAATCAACTCTACCAATTTATAAAAGATGCCAAAAAACACTGCCCTGCATTACAAATAGTGCTTATTGCCGGTAATCATGATTCTGCAAATCGCATAATGGCCGCCCAGCCGCTGCTTGCTCAGTTTGATACTCAGGTCGTAGGCCGTTTTGATGCGAATAGTCCAGCAGATGTGGTACTGCGTTTAAATAGCAACCCTGTAACAGCTCATATCGTTGCAATGCCATTTTTACGTGCCAGTGATGTTAGTTCACTTAGTCACACTGAAAACGGTCACGATTACGCTCAAGGCATAGCTAAGGCGTACCAGCTAAGTATTGAGCATGCGCTCATTGATAAGCCTGCAACAACGCCGCTAATAGTGATGGGGCACTTACATGCCAAGGGCGGCGATATCTCTAGTGATTCTGAGCGAAATTTGATAATTGGCGGAGAAGAATCAGTCACAGCAAACGTGTTTAGCAATCATGCTGATTACGTTGCCCTGGGCCACTTGCATAAAGCGCAAATAGTCGCAAAGTCCGAGACAATCCGCTATAGCGGTACACCAATGCCGATGTCGTTTTCAGAGCGCAACTATAAACACCAAGTATGTGTTGCTGAGTTTACAACCACCACTGATGATACGATTGCAGTGACTGTAAACCCCCTTTACATTCCTCGCCCAACAGAAGTGATTTTATTACCTGAAGGAGAGTGCGTACCTCTTGAACAATTATGCCAACAACTATCGAGCCTAGACCTAAGCCAATATAGCCAAGCTCCGTATGTAAGAGTAAAGCTTAGTGCAGGTGATACCGATACAACTTTTCGAGAGCAAATTGAAAAAGCACTAGAGAACAAAGAAGTGCGCTTTTGTGGCATAGAACGCGTTCGTCAGCAAAATAAAGAGCAGCGTTTAACTGTCTTTGAAGATTTAAGCCAAGTCGAGATGCTCAACCCGCAAATGTTATTAGAGCAAGCGTTTGCCAATAACAAAGACATGGCGGGGCAAGCTGTCCCGGATGAGCTAAAAACCCTTTTAAACGATGTAATAAGCGAACTTGCGGAGCAAGAACAACTATGAAAATAACCGCAGTACGCATCCATAACTTAGCCTCAATTGTTGACGCCGAAATCGACTTTACCAAAGCACCGTTAAGGGATGCTGGTTTATTTGCCATAACGGGCGACACCGGTGCAGGAAAAAGCACTTTTTTAGATGCGATTTGCTTAGCCCTTTATACCAAAACAGCTCGATTAAGAGGTGATAAAGGTAACTTAATAGATTTTAATGGCGACAGTATAAAGTTAAATGACCCACGTAACTTATTACGTAAGGGTAAATGGGAAGGTTTTGCCGAGGTCGATTTTTTAGGCCAAGATAAACAGCTCTATCGCGCGCGCTATACCATTCAAAGAACTCATAAAAAAATAACCGGCAAGTTAAAAGTAGCTGAGCACAGCCTCTATACTTTGCCAGACGAAACGCTAATAGCTGATAAAAGCAACACCATAAAAGAAGTCGAAAGTAAAATAGGGCTCAACTTTGAACAATTCTCGCGGGCGGTATTATTAGCGCAACATGAGTTTGCTGCATTTTTAAAGGCCACGGGTGATGAACGAGCCCAGCTTTTAGAATGCTTAACTGGCACAGATAAATTTAGCTTGATTGGTAAACGTATTTTTGAGCGCCATAAAGAACAGCTAAATAAACTCGAATTGCTCAAAGCCAGTTTAGCCAGTTATACCTTACTCACCGACGAAGAACTTGCCGCGAAAACTCAACTACTTGATGATTTAAAACAGCAAATTGAAGATACTACAAAAACCTTAGCTGGCATCGAGCAGGGTATAAACTGGTATAAGCAAGCCAATAGCTTAGAGCAAGCACTGAATCTAGCACAACAAAATCAACAACAAGCCAGTACAGCGCTTAAAGCCATTGCAACACAAAGTGAACAGGCTAAACAAGCGCAAAGTGCACTGGAAATTAAAGACAATCGCAATCGTTTTAAAAGCTTAACGGCGCAAAATAATGAACTAAATACCAAGGTAAATGATTTAAAGAGTATCGATCACGCGGCACTCATTACTGATCTTGCCAGCGCACTTGAAAAGCACAACGAGAGCTTGCAAACGGCGAAACAACAGCAAAAAAGCGCAGAACCAATCATTGCTAAAGCGCGTGAACTCGACAATCAACTTGCGATGCAAACACAAACAATAACCAGCATTACAAGGCAAAATGAAAAAGAGCAAAAACAACTTACTCATTTACAGCAGCAATTTAAACAAAGCCAAGCAAGTCATCAACAAGCAAAAAAACATTCCGAGCAACACCAGCAATGGCTAACCCAGCATAGTCAACTTAAGCAACTAGCGAGTGATTGGAATTACTATCAGCATAGCTTTAATCAGTTTTTGCACGCTAAGCAGCAATTTGCAACAACGACTGAACAAAGTACACAGTTAGCAGCTGAGCTTATACGGCAAAACGAGCAGCTGGAAACACAAACTAAAAAACTGACGCTAAGCGAACAAACACTTTTAAGCGAACAACAAAAGCTTGATCAACTCAATAAGCAACACGGCCAATTTAATATTGAGCAATGTGATGCCAAACTTAAAAATATCGATTACTTAAAAGAGCAACGCGAGCGTTACAAACAGTTTAATCAAGAGCTAAAGCAAAGCACGCAACAACAAAGCGTTATTGCAAGCAAACTAAGTCAGGGCGAGCAAACACAAACAACGCTAACCCAGAACCTAGTAACACGAGAACAAACGCTTACACACAGTGAATACGCACTAAATCAAGCTCGCTTGCGTGCCAGCGAAAGTGTCGAACATTTACGTGCTCAACTTACGCCAAATGAACCTTGTGTGGTATGTGGAGCAACCGAACACCCATTCGCAGATCAGCAATTAACTAACTTAATCGCTGCTTTTGAAAATGACTATAAAACTGCAAAACAGCACTACGAAAATGCCCTAGCAGAGCTTCACTCGCATCAAACTCAGCATGCTGTGCTCGTTGCTGAACACACACAACACAGCCAAGCGGTACAGGCTGCACAGACTAAACAGCTTGAAATAAAACATACCATGCAAGCGGCCCGCACTGAACTTAATGACTTAACCTCAGAGCAATTGGAGGCCAGTTACATTGCGCTCAATGAACAAAAAACACAGTATTATGCAACACAAAAACAACAGCGCAACTTGCAAGAGCAGGTAAACCAACTGCAAAGTATCTTTAAAAATGAGCAGCAAGCTCAACAACAGTTACATACACGCCACCTTGAACTAAGCAATCAACAAAGCCAGCTCAATAGCAAGCTAAGTGAGCTAAGCACACAAATTAATGAGCTAACCGCGACCCTTAATTCACAATTTCAAGAGGCTCAATTTTGGCAACAACTGCAAAATAATACGCTTGATTTAACTGAGTTAAACCAGCAAGTTGAGCAATATCAGCACAACCAAGAGCAGCTTGAGCAAGCGCAAAAACAACTCGATAGCGCTGACCAACAGATGCAGCAGTTTACACCGCTGATCAGTGATGCGGAGCTGATCTTAAAAAACCTAAATGATGATTTAGCCAAAGCACAGCAACAACATAGCAGCTCGCAAAGTGAGCGCTTAGCGCTATTTAATAATGAACACATTAGTGCTGACGACTACCAAACGAAGCTAGCTGCTCAACAAGAGCAATGCCAAGCACAGCTTCAACACAGCCAAAAAGCGCACGATAACGCGATAAAGCAACGCGACGAGCACGCGATAACGCTGCAAGGCCTCGAGCAACGGCTACTTGAAAATGCGCAAGAACAAGCCGACCTCGATACTCGCTATAATCAATGGTTTGCTGAATTTAAAAGCCGCTACAGCGATACAAGCCACGAACAGGTCGCAATTTTACTAACACTAAGTAGCGATGAAATTAAAACGCATTTAAAGCAACATGAACAATTAGCGCAAGCTTTAATAGATGAAAATGCCGCGTTAAAGCAGCACAAACACGCTTACTTACAGCATCAAAACAGCAATAAACCTAAGCAAAGCCATGCTGAGCTTATTCAACAGTTAGCCAATTTAAACGATCAGCAAGCTGCGCAGCACAAAGCACAGCTTGCAACCAATACTGTACTTGAACAGCACAATCAAAACCGTCAGGCGCTGCAAGGCAAACAAACTGAATTGGCAACCTTGCAAAAACACGTCGAGCAATGGCATGTACTTAATAAAGTGTTGGGTGATGCAACGGGTAAAACCATGCGTAACTTAGCACAAACGCAAACGCTAAAAATATTATTACACTATGCAAACAGCCACTTACGAACGTTAAACAAACGCTATGAACTTACAGCTATTGAGCAAACCTTGGATATCGCCATTGTTGATAAGGACATGGCCGATGAGCAACGTTCAGTTAATACCTTATCCGGCGGCGAGTCGTTTTTAGTCTCGTTGGCACTTGCGCTGGGCCTTGCATCTTTGTCATCCAATAAAGTAAGTATTAACTCTTTGTTTATTGACGAAGGCTTTGGTACGTTAGACAGTGAAACATTAAGCATTGCCATGGATGCACTTGATTCATTACAAGCGCAGGGGCGCAAAGTGGGCGTGATCTCCCATGTATCTCAAATGACAGAACGGGTTGCTACCCAAGTTCATGTCGCCAAGAAACCTGGTGGCTATTCGACTGTTACAATTATTTAAGGAATAGTAATGCCAACATTTACACAAGACGAAGCAACGCAGTATGATTCTCGCATTCCTCGTTTAGTACCGGGGTATGAATTACTGCACAACAGTACCGCAGCGCAACTACAAGCAACGCTCGGCGATGAAGCACATATATTGGTAATAGGCGCCGGTACCGGTAAAGAAGTCGCCCTCCTTGCTGCCTTGCAGCCTAAATGGCATTTTACTGCACAAGATACCTCACAAGACATGCTCGATATCGCAAAGCAACGATTTGTTGAGCTTGGGATCAGTGAGCGGGTTACTTTACACTTAGGCTCGCCATCCGAACTTAAACAACAAGCGGATGCCGCATTATGCTTATTAGTGATGCACTTTGTGGCAGATAACGGCGATAAAAAAGCCATGTTGCAAGCAATTAGCACACAGCTAAAAGCACATGGGCAATTATATTTAGCCGATTTAATGCGTCCAGAAACACTTTTTGAGCGTGATGCCCAATTGATACTCAGCAAACAATTAGGCTTAACTGAAACAGGGGTAGAGCGCATGCAGCATAATTTTGAGCATGAGTTTTTCCCACTTGATAGAATTCGTCTTGCCGACTTACTCGATGAAACAGGCTTCAATAGTGGCAAGTTGTATTTTAAAACACTTGGCTTTAGTGGTTATGTGGCACAAAAACGCTAAACGTAAACTAATAATTTACCTTTCACAATGCTCTATTACTTCCTAGACATGCATTAAAGCATTTTTAAAACCGTTTACCCAACGCTGGTTAACGGTTTTAATATTGACACTTTATTTTTCAATATCTTACCCTAACCAAATAGATTCGTATTAGGTCTAATAAAACCACCATTACTTGGGATTGTGTATCATCCCACTAACAACAATGTACTGACACACTTAGAATCAATAATAATTTTTTCATGTGCTTTCAAGCCAAATATAAGCTTTTAACGGTTACCGTCTTATTTTTTTGTACCTATAAAGTTTGCAATAACAAAAAATAATGGTAGGCTGTAAGTTCATCTTTTACAGGACGTAACTAATGAAAAAATGGATTTTTATATTAATCTCCCTCAGTTTCAGCCCGCTATGTACTGCATCCGCTGTTTACTCCCCTTTGACACAACCGCAATTAGAACAACCTGACACAACACTATTAACTCGACTAGCTGATTTTTGTAATCGCAGAGAAAACATCACAACATCAACCGATAAAGACAGCTTCGCGAATATAATTGAATCACCAATAACAGCTGGTTTTTATCTACACTCATATAACAACACGGCAAAACAGACTGCATGGCGCAATTTTTATGAGTTGCCAGCGCGCTGTAAAACTAAAGAAAACGCCACCATTAATGCACTTTGGTGTACGGAGCATCAGCGAAAAAAACGCCAACAGTTTGAATTACAATGGCAAACAGCGGGCAACTTACAACGTGCCGAAGTACAACCTAATGATCATGTCTATGAAATCATCCTACCCAGAAAAGGCATGCAATCGATTAGTTTAGCTACTCAAAACGTAAAGTCACTCCCCCAAACAAGCTTATTACAACATGCTTCTTCATTAATGGGGATTGTCTGTATTTGTTTGTTTATTACCGTTGTGATTTTATTTTTTAGTTGGCGACATGCTAAAAGGGTGAAGCGGTTCGTAATCTTAACTCATACCAATAAAGTAATTTATAGCAGCAAGTAACAGCCCAGAGCAGGCTGCTACTAAACGAAATAGTCTGAGCTTTGGAGAATCAATCTCCAGCGACAATTAATAAATTAATCGTCGGTTTTTAACTGTTTTGCACGCTCTTGTGCTGCAATTAATTTGGCTGATTTTGGCACTGTTTTTTTCGGGACAATCGTCGGCTTTTCTTTTGAATTTGGATCCCAAGTAGGGTCGAGTGATAAATTAGCAAATGGGTTAGCTTTACTCTGATTTGGATCTGCTACAAATGCGCCAGATATATCATCTCTTTCATCGTGCTCTGATGCACTATGCTGCTCTGCTGCTAATTCATCGTTTAATGCCGCAAGCGCCTGTGCTATTTCATCATCACTGTCAGTTACCGTTAAAGTATCAGCTTGTGGTTGAACATCCACGGTCGTTGATAGCTTAACTTCCCTCATTTGCGAAAAGCCTGATGTGAGCACTTGGCCACTACTATTAACAGCATCCGAATGGACAATTTCATTTGCTACTTCATTCGTTGCGCAATGAATAACGTTTTCATCATCCATTTTAGGTAATTGCTCAGCTTCGCTATCGAGCTCTGTTGTGGTCGTTTGGTGTGGTTCTAAATTAGTATCAAGATCAGCTTCAACATTTATCGTCGCAGGCTTTATGACATTTTTAGGTTGTTGTGGCTTCTGACCTGGTAATGGCGCATCAGGATCAAACATACGCACTTCAGGCTCTTTAAAATCATGCTCATTTTTAAAAAGCCGCTGCGTTAACTCAACTTTTACGTTTACATCGTCTGCACTTATCACTTCAGTTTGTGGAGTTGCAATGACTACTTGCTCTGCTATAACCGCTTTTTTTGGCGCAACAGTGGATTCGCTTGCTATGGGCTCAGCCTTTGCGGGGGTTGGTTTTGATTCAGCGGCTTCTGTACTTGAAGCCTTATCAGTTGCAGGAATTAGCGGTGCAGTTTCAACTGCTGCTTTTTTGTTAGCGCGTAAGCGCAGCAGCAACATTGCAGCTAATAATAAAACTACTAACAACAATAAACTTGGCATTAATAACGAATCCGACTCAGTGCGCACTGGTTCTGGGGCTGTTACCTTTATCGTCGCAGGTTCGCTTATTATTACTGCTTCGGGTGTAGCATCAACTACATCATTGTTTTGCCCAAGCGGCTGTTCGACTGTGGTTTCTGCGCTGCTCTTTTGCTCAACTTCAATACTTTGGACATTCTCAACATTTTCAACAATTACAGACGCCTCCCTTTGAACTTCTGCTGGCTCATTTTTGGCTACTGACGAATTGCTGTCAAGGGGGTTTACAGTCGAGTTTTGCGTCTCTAATGTAGATTTTATTTTATTATCAACATGTGTTTTTGGTGCAACCACTACAGGTGCTGGTTGCGCTTGAGACGCTGCTGGAGGTGGGTTACTGCAGTTGTTTTTATAATCTTTTGCCGCATTTCGATAACTACGGCTACTTGTATTATCGCTGTATTGCTGCATTTGTTGTTTATACAAAATGCACATAGCTTCACTGTATTTAGCAAAGCTATTGAAACTAAAAGTAAATAAAATAAATAAGCAAAGTCGTAATACGTGAGCCATCATAAATCTATTAAACAAAATAACACAATAAACCCAGTTTAATAGTTGTGCGCAAATTTATCTAGCAGTGTGTTTTGCTAATCAATTACCATCAAGGTACGGTATTCATCGTAAGCAAATTGATCTGTCATGCCGCTGATATAATCTTGAATAAATCGACAGCGATAATAAAACTCATAAGCGAGTACATGATCAGGTTCTGCTTGCATCGCTTCAATGGCTTGTAAATAGCTATTTAAATGCTTTTTCGAAAGCTTTTTGAGTAACCGTGTTTCAATTAAGAAACGACCATCCCCTTTGATCACCCGTTTAAAGTCATCATGACTTAGCAGTAGTAGTGGCTTATAACAATCAAGTAATCCATTGATAATTCGATAGCCTTGTAATTCAAGTTTACCGACTTCCTTATGTGAAAACACATATTCAAACGCCACTTGTTTCAAAGTGGTGGTTATAGCGTGTAAATGACTGCGGTCTTCTAACAAGGCCTGATTAAAATCACCATGATAAACCGCTTCAATATTATCTATAAAACGTTTGGCCGCATAATTAACCAGAGGGTGGAGTAGAGTTACCCGTAAATAAATAAAAAACTCGCTATTAAAGTTATAAGGTTGCTGAGCGGCCTTATCGAGGGCATAGTTAACTGCTTTTTCAACCACGTGCTGATGTTCTGCATCGTCAATAGTAAGATTAGTTAACACTTTTTGATAATGCTGTTTGAGTTTATCGCATAATAACTCAACAGTGATGATGCCCTTTTCTACGGCATCTTCAATATCAGCTAAGCAATATGAAATATCATCCGCCGCTTCCATTATATAACTGGCGGGGTGGCGACATTGTGGCTCTATCAATAGCTCTTTTTGCAATCTTTCAACAAAGTTTTTTTCACTGTAGTAAAAGCCTACTTTTTTCATCAAATAATTTTTAGTTCGCGGTATATCTTCTTTCGCCATACTTGCCGGACGCGTGTATTTTAGAATACCAGCCGTTTGGCTATAGGTTAAATTAAGTGATAATAGTGAGTGTACAATACGGATACCTTGCGCATTACCTTCAAAGTTACAAATATCTTGTGCTAAATGTTTAAATATTAAGCCAATTCCCGTGTGTGGATCGGCGCAGCGCTGAGGGGTAAGCGTTGCTAAATTTGCGTTAAACCAGTGATTAATCGCAGCTTCACCAAAATGACCAAACGGTGGATTACCTATATCGTGCATCAAGCAGGCCATTTCAACCAGACTTTCTAGCGGCCTCTCTAATCCTGTTAGGCCATATTCAGCTTGTTGTTTGGCCGTTAAATTCGCAAAGATGCGTTGCACTATAAAACGCCCAACTTGTTGTACTTCGAGAGAGTGAGTTAACCGCGAGCGTACCGCAGCATTGCGCTCCAACGGAAACACTTGCGTTTTTTGTTGTAAGCGGCGAATTGCAGCACTATTGATGATACGGCCACGATCGCTTTCTAACGCCATCTGTAAATTAGGGGTTGAGCGCAGCTCACGCGCTGACGTTATTTTTTTGCTGAAATCGATCATAGACGCTCCTTTTATTGTCTACTTTTAATCTAACAGCTTGTTTACTAAATTAATATCCATGACTGCTGTTCGCACATAAATTTATCTATTAATAATTATCACGGTCATAAAATAGCGGTACACTGCATATTAAACATAAGCATATCGTAACGTATTTGTTTATCTTCTGATTACCAATAATGCCCAACAAAGGTAGTAATACAATGAAGCCTATTTTAAGTTTTCTGTTATTAGCATTGCTCATTTATAGCTCTTTTAGCCACGCTAAAGACGATAAAAAATCTGCAAGTAATACCGTAGTACTTGTTTCTCTTGATGGATTCCGCTGGGATTACATCGAAAAACACGGTGCTAAAAATTTAGCCGCAATAGCTAAATCGGGGGTTCGCGCAACTAAAATGCGCCCGGTATATCCAACTAAAACGTTTCCTAATCATATATCTATTATTACAGGTTTATTGCCAATTAATCATGGCGTAGTAGATAACCGCTTTTGCGATACACAAAGAAATGAATGCTATAGCATGGGAAAAGGGAAAGACGACAGCACATGGTTCAATGGCATTCCACTGTGGAATTTGGCGTCGATGCAGGGATTAAAATCAGCCGCTTATTTTTGGCCAGAATCGGATGCGCGATTTAATGGCATGCTGCCGGATTACTTTTACCATTATTCAAAACACAGTGATTATCAAAATCGTGTTGATCAAATTATTCAATGGCTAACATTGCCAGCAGCGCAGCGCCCGCAATTAGTTGTTAGTTATTTTTCACTGGTAGATAGTATGGGCCATGAATATGGGCCTGATGCTGAGCAAACCAAGCAAGCGGTAAAAGAAGTAGATGTATTAATGGGGCAATTACAGCAACGTCTTAATGAACTAGAGCAAAATGTTAACTTAGTGATTGTCTCCGATCATGGTATGAGTACCGTTGAGCCAAACCAAAGTATTGCTATCAGCAGCTTACCGAAAGACGACAAGTTTATGGTTAAAAATACCGGACCGAGAGTATTGATCTATGCTAATAAGGGCACTACAAAAGCTGAGATCACAGCATATAAACAACACTTAACGAAAGCAGCAAAAGGGCGCTATACCGTGCTAAGTGATGAACAACGTAAGCTTTATCACTATGCTAACAATGGCCGAACTGGTGATATTATTTTACAAACCACAGCACCAAGAAGTTTTGCTGATACCGGTAAAGTAAGCTATTTAGGTACCCATGGCTATGCGTATAGCGAAGATATGGCGGCAACCTTTATTGCCAATGGCCCAGCATTTAAAAATTCATTAGTAATCGATGAAGTAAATAATTTAGATATATATCCACTTATTGCCAAAGTACTGGGAATTAAAGTGCTCAATGCAATCGATGGCGATGGTGCAACACTTTGGCCTGCTTTAAACTAACTAAGCTGATCTTTGAGTAATAAATCTATCATAATTAGGTTTGGTTTAATTAAATAATAAAAAGAGCGCAAATGCGCTCAAAAGGGAAAAAACTATGTACTAAAAATAAACGCTATTTAAAGTTAGCAATACTGTCTTTAGTGGCATTTACTGTACGCCATGCAAACGACTCACCAGTTACACCATAGGGGATACCATTAACATCCCAGCTAGGGTTAGAAAAGTAATCGTATTGCGTGGCACTTCCAAACACATGAGGGTACGCCATAATACTGGCAAACTGATTTTGTACGCCATGGCCCATACCATCAACATAAACACCACCGGCGGTATCGCCTTGCTTACGAGAGTGCGCTAAGCCTTGATTGTGGCCCAATTCATGTACGAAGGTTGTTGCTCCACAATCTACCGCTGTAATGCTGTACATACTGTTACTTACTGAGCTATATAAATTGCCGTTACTGCCACTACCAACCCACGCAATACCACACGAAATTAAGTTACTGCCAGCGCTTTGACCGGTGCCAAGTACCGCGACCATATCAGCACCCCAGCTATTGCGTAAGCCTTGAATATAGCTACTGTTAGTGACTGAATTTAACCAGCTACTTGAAGGTGTAATCGCATGATTTCCTAAGTTTTCGCTACCAACTAATCGAAGCGTAATATCAATACCATTTTGACTGTAAACCTGGTTACTAAAGGCAATATACTGGTTAATTTTAGTATTAATGTTTGCAGTGGCAGCCGCCGCTTGATCTGTATATAAAATCGCAATATCAATTGTCGCAGCGTGGCTAGTTGCTGTCATACCTAATGCACAAAATGCAGCTAAGGGAATTAGTCGTTTATTCATGTTAGTTCCTTTTTGGTTGTGTTTATTGCCTTATAAAAATTTATTTTGCTAAATTTCTATAAATTATTACCCGTAGGTTTTGGCGCAAATGGATCTTCACCATTACTTGGTTGAGGGGTTGGTTGTTTCGTTACTTGATGTTCCATATGATTTTTATAAAGATCTCGCTTTGCCGCAAGCCAACCATATTGACCTTTACTTTCAAATACATAATTACCGCTTGGTGCAGTTAATTGACCATATATAGCGTCTTCGCCAATAGTCATTACGGTGGTGTGAAATCGCCCATCAGCACCAAGCACTCGGCCAAAAATACTTTTATCACCATTGCTTGCTGCAATAATATTAGTCACCTCTGCACTAAAAGTTTCAGCAGTTTGTGGAATAGCTAGATCAAAATTATCACCTTGCTTGAGCTTTCTGAGCGCCACTAAATCGAACTCGATATAAGCTTCGTTATGTAAATCTGTAGGCAATAATCCTGAGGCTTTGAGAACTTGCTCTGCTTTCTCTGAGAGACGATTAATAGCATCAAATTCATCATACGTTTGATCTACTACAGCTGGCTGTGTAGCTGACACACTTGGCAACGATATATCAGCTGATACTTTAGCGGCTAGCTTCTTAGGCGCTATACCCGATAACTGAACGTCACTCGCAGCAACCGAATGGGTGACATTGCTTTCTTTGTAGATAACAAACTCATATAGCAAAAAAGCGCTGATCGGAACGACAATTATAAATGCAATAGCCCTTTTCATTTGTCTCTCTTTTAGATCTAAAAGTTAATATATTGTTATTTTTACATCAGAGTAAATTAAAGCGCAAGCATAAATTTGTTACCGAAAATAAAAACAGTCTTTTTAAATATTTATCATATTAATCTTATGGTTAATAATTTCATCAAACAAAACCTATTAAAAGCTAACTTTCACCCTCATAACACAACCTTTTAAGTTAACATTAACTTATCAATTATACCTTTTACAGTTACATACTTTATTGCAATAAAAAAACACCGACTATTGATTAACCAAAATGAGATCTGAAAAATAATATTATCGTGACGATAAAATTTATTTGTTTTACTGCACATCAGATGAACCTCATACTCCGCGTCTTTTGCCGCAGACTCTCATCATCATAAGTGACTGTGAACATCTATAACGTAGTGAGCCTATTTTTTCTGTGAGCTGCGGATCAATACTCAAGAGGAAATACCATGCGTGGCTGGATCATTTATAAAGACAGTGCTGGATTACTAAAACAAGAGACCTACGAAGTAGAGCGTTTACTGGCCGCAGCAAAAGAAGAAGGTATCGATTTACAAGTTTTCTCTCCCGATCAATTTGATTTAACTATCACCCGCGAAGATGGCAAAAGCATTCTAATTGACGGTGTAACCACAACTTTGCCTGACTTTGTTATTCCTCGCATGGGCGCCAGCACCACCTATTTTGCACTAGCAATTATTCGCCATCTCGAGCGACTAGGGGTGTACTGCGTTAATAGCTCACAATCAATTGAGACGGTAAAAGATAAACTGTTTGCACAGCAAATTTTAGCTGAGCGTAACTTACCTACACCAAATACTATGCTGGTAAAATTTCCAGTAAATATCGACTTAGTAGATAGGCAAATAGGCTTTCCAGTGGTGATTAAAACACTTTCAGGCTCGCAGGGCAG
This sequence comes from Pseudoalteromonas sp. SR45-6, assembly GCF_014163545.1. Lineage (NCBI taxonomy): Bacteria > Pseudomonadati > Pseudomonadota > Gammaproteobacteria > Alteromonadales > Pseudoalteromonadaceae > Pseudoalteromonas > Pseudoalteromonas sp. SR45-6. The sequence goes on along the minus strand of NZ_JACJDM010000002.1, from coordinate 162,233 downwards.
TGGCGTATTTTTATCAAAGTCAAAAAGCGAATTTGACGATTTAATGCAATTAATTGAAGCCGCCAACCCGCAAGCTAATATCATCTTGCAACAGTTTGTTAAATCTAGCCATGGTCGTGATTTGCGAGTACTCACTATTGGTGGCCGTGCTGTCGCATGTATGGAGCGAAACTCTGGCGGTAAAAACTTTAAAGCGAACGTGAGTGCAGGTGGCACTGGTAAACCGCACCCAATTACTCCAGAGATTGAATGGTTAGCTACACAAACAGCTAATGTACTCAATTTAGACGTTGCTGGTATTGATTTATTATTTGATGATAATCACTTTAAAATTTGCGAAGCAAATTCAAGCCCTGGATTTGAAGGCTTAGAAGCTGCACTGGGGATCAATGTGGCTCGTGAAATCTTGCATTTTATTCGCATTCGCTTGGGTATTTTTGACCGCCCAGAGAATTTAAGCTTAGCCTTGGATGAAGACAGTAAAGCAGCGATGGAACAGCCAACTCCAAGCCCCAAATTAAGCGCTGTAGTACAGTAAAATTTTAGTCGTAAATAACGACTATTGCTTTGTATACTAAGCTGTCATTGGTGACGTGTGAAAACTGTTACACCGTCGCCATTACAAATCTAGCACTTTATCACTACCTAAGAACATAAATACTTTCTCCAACCAGTAAGACCTTAGTCATAAGTAACCTTGAAAGATAAACACGCCCTAGCATCAAAGTAATATTTGTGTATAAATAGAACGATTGAATTCAACGATTTAGGAACCACATGCAACTATCAAATCAACTATTAAACCGTTTAACTGCGGGCTTAGTTGCGGTGATCATCGGTTTTACCAGCTCTATCGCACTTATTTACCAAGTCGTTATTGTGCTAGGTGGCACAGCGGAGCTCGTTGCAAGTTGGGTACTTATGTTAGGTCTTGCGATGGGTGTCACTTCAATTGGCTTATCGTACTACTATAAAATCCCAATTTTAATTGCCTGGTCAACAACCGGTGCCGCTTTACTCATTACCAGTGCCCAAGGTTATAGTTTAAATCAAGCTGTAGGCGCATTTATGTTCAGTGCTTTACTGGTATTTATTTCAGGGATCACTGGCTGGTTTGAAAAAATAATGCAACGTATCCCGAGTCAAATTGCCTGTGCAATGCTTGGCGGTGTTTTAGTGACTTTTGGCATAGATGTATTTAACTTTATGGGTGAAAAACCATTGCTAATTGGTGCGATGGTGCTGGTTTATTTAGTCTGTAAGCGTTTAATGCCACGTTTTTCAATGCTTATAGTACTGATTGCCGGGTTTGTAATGGCAGGCGTTACAGGACAAATAGATACCAGCAGTTGGCAATGGAAAATGAGCGAGTTTGCGTTTATCGCTCCTGAATTTAATTTACAAGCGATGATCAGCGTAGGTATTCCGCTTTATATCGTCACTATGACTTCACAAAACTTGCCAGGCATTGCAGTGTTAAAAGCACATAATTACCCAGCCCCCATCTCTGCAGCGCTCAATGTCACTGGTTTTAGTAATATCCTTATTGCCCCCTTTGGTGGTTATGCCATTAATTTAGCAGCTATTACTGCGGCAATTTGCATGAGTGAAGATGCCGACAGCGACCCTAAAAAGCGTTACTGGGCAAGTATCGCGGGCGGTGGCTTTTATATCCTGATGGCGATTGGAGCAGCGACTCTAGTGGGTTTAGTGGCAAGTTTGCCACAAGCACTTATTTTAGCCTTGGCGGGGATTGCTTTATTCACCACCATTGCCTCGAGCTTACAGCAAGCTTTGTCTGATAGTTACTACACTGAAGCGGCAATGATCACTTTTTTGGTCACCGCCTCTGATCTTACTTTATTTTCTATTGGCTCGGCATTTTGGGGGATATTGTTAGGCGCGCTGACTTTATGGTTGATCCCGCGAAAATAACACTCGCAATAAATCAGCTTAACGCATCGTTGAGTAGCGATTGTGTTAATTAGTGGTTTATAAACTCACGCCTAAAGTGATCATTATTTAAACACTGTTAGTATAACAAAGTAATAACCGCCCTAGTGCATAAGGAACTGACTAAGGCGGTTATTATATTAGTCGAAAGTATGATGACGGGTGACACTAAACCGGTTAAGAATATGATGCATAATATACACCGCACATAAACTCACGATTATCGCAACCGATACAGACGAAAACCGATAAAGCGCACTGTAAACCAAGTCTTGCCCAGGTCCGAGAGACTGACCAAATAAAATTCCAAATGTGGTAATAACCCCAAATCCAACACCAGGGATACCGCCACCTAAAATATGATAACGGCTAAATATAAAGGTTAAAACCCACAAGATCAGCGCCGGAAAAATCAGAATATCGGTGTGATTATACAAAAACAGCTGCGATACTAACGCTAAATTACAACCAATTAATGTGCCAATTGCTCGTTGCCAACCAGCCATGCCAGCGGCTTTCCAGCACAATGGAAACAAAATTAAGATCGATGCCGCTTGTGCTGAAATTGAATCTTGTAAATCAAATACCTGAAAAATCACAAACGACAGTGTAGCAACCGTAGCGCACAACAGTACTTCGTGGCGAATACTCTCTTTTGCTTTTGTTGGCATCACCCGACCTTGGCGTGGTGCAACATCAGGAAATACAAAGTGCATTAATACCGCCGCTAACACGGTCACTACGACTGCTAAACCATTGCTGATGATCAACGGATAAATACTTGTGCCATTACCAACATAACTAGAAAAGTGCAGTTGAATAGATAAACTAACGACACTTAAAGCACCAAACAAAAAGTTAGCACCGCAGCTCATTTGATAAAACAAAAATGCAAACGCTAAAAAGCACAGCAAGGTCATCGCCACTGGTAAATGAGAAAATAACCCCTGTACTATTAATACAAATAACCCACTAAATGCCGCGCTGGCAAAAAACTGACGAATGATATGTGCATTTAAAATCGGCACTAATCCTAATAACAACATAGGATAAACGGTGAAGAAAATACCATTTGGCCAATTCATCAATTTACATAAACTAAATCCTAACGCGCTGCCGCCAGCGATACGTAATGCTTGCCGAAGGCCATTCTGGTCTAGTTTTACAGGGACTGATGCAGACATAATAAAGCCTTATTAGTAAATGTAATGCAGTAAACTGATAAAGCGAATTTGCATGACACCAAACCATTGCCCAATTACTGACTCAGGCAGTAGCTGCACTGTTGCACGTGCACCACTAGGTAGTTTACTTAATAGCTGTGCTTGCTCTAAATCAATGTGAATACGTTGGCGCTGCGCATCACGAACCCAGCGATTACTGCTTTCAGTACTGCTTAATAAGCCATTAGCATTGAGCTGCCCATTACTTACGCCAGCTTCAAAAGAGTTCACTGTAGCAGCAAATACTTGGCCTGGCAGAGCATCAAACGTTACTTTTGCTTTGCTGCCCACTTTAATATTAACTAACGACTTTTCACGAAAATCAGCCACTAAATCAGCTTTATTGGCCACAACAGCTAACATCGGTTGACCTTTATTAGCAAATGTTCCGGTGCTTACTTGCAAGTTTGCGACTTTACCATCAGCATCAGCAGTCACTATGCTGTATGATAAATTGAGTTTCGCTTGTGCCAGTTGGTTTTGCGCATGGCGTAATGCTAGGTTGTCTTCGCCTAATTGCCCACGTGCCAGTTTTGCCTCGGTTAACTGTGCTTCAATAGCTGCGACATTCGCTTTACTTGATTGATAATTAGCGCTAATTGTTTCGTACTCTTGCTCCGATATAGACCGTTTTTTCAATAACGATTCACTGCGATCAAATAACAACTGTTGCTCATGCAGCTTGGCATTTCCAGCGGCTAGCTGAGCCTGTATCGCTTTAACACTGCTGTCTAAGCGCTGGTTTTGCAACTGCGCATCAGCATAAGCCAGTTGTGCTTGCTCTAGTGCTAATTTAAAAGGAGCTGCTTCTATTAAAAATAGTGCTTCACCCGTTTTAATCGCTTGATTATTATTCACCAATACTTGGTTCACGCGGCCACTCACTTGTGGCGTTACTTGCACTACAGGGTGATATACGCGCGCTTGCGGAGTAACCGGTAAAAACATATCGGCAACGACAAAGTAAGCGAACAATAAAATAAACCCAACTAATGATATTTTTACATAGCGGGCAAATTTTTGATCCGGTGTCATGAATTATTTCTCTCCAGAAAAGTGGCTAATACAACGTCGAGCATTGGCTTCCATTTGCACTAAACCATAGGCCATAGTATCAAGCTGCTGCGTTGTAAGTTCTGCATAAAGTTGTGTTTTAACCTCAGCCATAATATCTCTGAGCGCATCTAATAATAGTAATCCTTGCTCAGTAAAATAGATTTTACGACTACGTTTATCATCGCTATCAATGCGACGAACAATAATCGCTTGTTGCTCTAACTGTTTAATTGTTCGCGTTAGCGAAGGCATTTCAATCCCCAAACTGCTAGCCAGTTCTTGTTGTGTAACACCTTGTTTTAAATGATGGATATGGATCATCGCAGTCCAACGAGATTGTGTTAACCCTAAAGGCTCAACAGCGAGAGTAACGGCATCGCGACAGAGTCGGAAAACGCGCCCCATGCTACCGCATAAACTTAAATCTAAAGTTTCATGAAAAGGAGGTGATGAAATCATAATAGTACCTAGTTACTTAGCATGCTAACTAGTTTAACATTACTTAGCATGCTAAGTAAATATTGAAACGCTCTAAAAAAATAACGGCAAAGAGGGCTTTAAAAACGATTTAATATCACTGTGTTGAGCAAATTAGCGAATAATCCAATGGGGGAGGAATTGTGAACCAAGTAACATTATAAGGAGGCTATTTTATTAATTTTTTCATCGTTACCTCTTCTTAAGGCTGAACGGCTAATAACTGAGTTATTTCTTGCTCATATTGCGCTTTTTTACTGTTCTTAAAGCCAATATGGCGATATTTTATTTTGCCATCACGGCCGTACACATAACTACTTGGCATACCGAGTAAATCGAATTGTTTGCCTATTAGTGCATCAGGATCATAAATAATAGGAAAATCAGCGGGAGTGTGTGCTAAAAAATCAACCGCATCTTGATGCTCAACATCTAAGTTAACTGCCAACACCGTAAAGCCTTGCGATTGGTATTTTGTTTGCATTTCATTAAGCCAAGGAAAAGACTTACGACAAGGTGTACACCACGAAGCCCAAAAATCTAAGAATATCACTTGGCCTTTAAGCTCTGCTAACTTATCGGTTAGTTGTTGCTGACTGGAGATAACTGGCACAACGGTTTCTTTACTTAACACTGGCGCACTCGCCATAGCAGTAAAAAGTGCCGTCACAAGCATAAACCGTGATACAGACCGAGAAATAATCACCACTTTTTAAGCCCCTAAAAATACCTAGAAAAATAATTAGTTTAACAATAGCAGGCAATTCTTAAGAAATACTTAAGACAAGCCTAACTATAACTTTCGCTCAAAGCACACTATCTATCAGTGCAGCAGCAGAAACCTTAAACTAATCTATGAGGGAAGACTCGATTAGAAATTTAATCGGGTATTAACTTAAAAAGGGGGAATTAGCAGTTAGCTTTGATGGCCAGCAAGCTGGCCTAAGTGTAGTAACAAATGGGCGTAAACTTTAGAAATTGAGTAAGTTTGCGGGTGAGTACTGATCAGTGAGTACTTTTGTATCGCTAGGCCAGTCTTTATTATCTTTGGTCGAAATCATCCCTTCGCTCACCGCTTTGATATCAACGTGATAGGGGGCTAATAACGGGGTTAGCTTTTCTATTCGCTGTGCTAGCTGCACAGGACTTGGAAATTTATTAAAGCCAGCTAAAATAATTCGATTACTATTTTTCTCAGTGCTCACATTAATAAAGTCACCAAATACCGCTTCATAAGTGGCAGATTCATGCTCATAAAGTTTGCTTGATGAAAAGGTATTTGCCGCTACTACGCCACCATCAGCCAGTACACTTTTCACTTCCGCAAAAAACTCTTTAGTAAGTAAATGCTCAGGGATGTAATCACCATTAAATGCATCAAGAATAATCCAGTCATACTTGGCTTGTTGGATTGCTGCGCGTTTAATAAAAATACGCCCATCTTGTACTTTCGAAGTAACTTTATCGTTCTCTTTAAAAGCAAAATAATCACGCGCCACTTTTATAACTGCGGGATCAATTTCAACATTTTCAATCATTGCGTCAGGATATAGCTCGCTGATCACATTTGATAAGGTGCCGCCGCCAAGCCCGATAATGAGTACATTTTTTGGATTGTCTATCAGTAGTAAACTGGCAAAAGTGAGTTTGGTATAATTAAACACTAGCTTTTGTGGGTTGCTTTTATATATGCAACTTTGACTGCTTTTACGGGCTTTTTCGTCAAACTTTAAACAGCGTAAATCGCCGGTCTCTTCAACTAAAATATTACGATAAAGCGACCGCTCTTGATGGATCACCTTAGCTTGGCTGCTAAACCCAATTAACAGTAAGGTCACGAGTAAATACTTAAACATTGTGTTTCTCCTTGTTAGCTAATTGATTTACGCCAATTGCCAATAAACCTAATAGCCCTAATGTCGTCGCGAAACCCAAAATAATGGTATTCACATCAAACGCTAGCACCATGTAAAACGAGGTAATAATAGTCCCTAAGGCACTGCCTAAGGTGCTGACAAAATACAAGCCGCCAGCGACTTGGCCGCTGTGCTCGCTATCGGTCACTAATAAACGCACAGAGTAAGGCGAAATCATGCCTAAAATAATAGTAGGGACAAAAAACAACGCTGTAGAGGCCAATAACGAGCCATAACGGCTGTCTTCTATGTGAGAAAAAATATACGCCATAATTGGCTGGGCAAATAATGCAATGGGCAGCACCATAATACTGGCAACTAAAAATATTAAACCGTATTTGGTTAACGAAGGCTGGCGAATTGAAAGCTTTCCTCCCAATAAATAGCCAAACGATAAGCTGAGCATAAACACAGTAATAATACTGCCCCAAATATGCACACTACTACCAAAAAAAGGCGCTAAAATTCGCCCGCCAAGTAGTTCTATTCCCATAATACTAAAGCCGCTACTAAAGGCTAAAAAATAAATTAAAGCATTGGTTTTTAAAGTCATGTAATTATCATTTTGTAACTTATTTGAAGCACTATACTAACGTGATGTAAACATAGCCGCCAGTGTAATAATTAATCGAGTCAACATAACTCAAAGCTACTTTTATAAACCAAGACAGTCTCACTTTAGTTATGGGGCAACATAAAGTCAGCCATCATAGAATAGGGATTAATTTCGCTAGCCTGCAAAGTATTAATGCGCCAAATATGATGCATGTTGTTTAGCAACTGTTAACCCCCTTTACAGTCTTTATTAACTTTAAAACCACGACTCTTTTTACATCATCTAGGCAAAGACTCAATGAATAAGTAAAAAAGTAGTAAGTTTAAAACGCTGCACTTACGCGCAGCGTTGATTACGTTTTAAAACTGATAACTTACGCGGGCAGAAAAGTTACGCCCGGGCTGAGTATATTGGCTAAAATCAGCCCCCTGAGATTGCCCTGCAATCAGTTCAAAGGGTACATATTTTTTATCTAGCAGGTTAATTACGCCCACATTTAGCTGCCATGTTTGCCATTCATAACTTGCGTATAAATCCACAATACCGTAACCATATCCTTGCGTTGTTTTATCACCACTTGCATCTCGCACTACATCAGACTGTGATTTAGCAAAGCGCCATGCTGCGGTCCAATCAATATCGCCAAGTGCTGTTGTTAACTGTATTGAACCGTTAAATGGACTGATACTGGTTAACGGCTCGTCTGTTTCTTTGTTTTCGCCTTCAACATATGCAACATTTGCCTCAACTAAAACATTATCGCTTACATGCATCAACACGCTCGCTTCAACTCCGCTGATCTGTGTTTCACTAATATTTTGGTATTGGTAAAAAGTTTTATTTACATTCGGTATGAACGTTGGCTCAACACCTGCAATTGCAACATCGATAAAGTCATCATAAGCGGCGTAAAATGCACTTAAAGTAACGTTGATATCATTACCAGAAAAGCGCATGCCAAGCTCATATGAGTCGCTGCTTTCGGGTGCTAAATCTGCGTTTGGTAATATTTGATAAAATGGTTCAACACCATGGCTTTGATACGCTTGATCATGCGGGGGAATTTTAAAACCACGTACATATTGCCCATACCAAGATAAATTATCATTAACTTGATAAATCATCCCAAGTTTTGGTGAAAACGCAGATTCGGTAATGTCATCAAGCTCAGCATCGCTATAAAGCTCATCATCTTTAGCTGCTAATGAATAATAATCAAAGCGTACACCTGCAATCAAAGACCACGCGCTATTTGCAAATTTAATATTGTCTTGCATAAAAACGCCCACTAAAGAGGTATCAGCGCCAGGAAAAGCTTTTTGTTTTTGATCTGTAAAATCGACTGTTCCATCAGCCAATAAGCGTGTTTTATAACGTGGACGTGTTGTATCGTATATATCTACGTCAGCACCATAAACAAAGTTGTGGGTCGCATCTTGTAAGGTTATTTTTTTATTAAATACAGCCCTTAACCCTAAAATATCTTGTTCAAAGCCATAGTTGTTGTAATCGGTATGCGCTGCTGTAGCACTAATTTGATCACTTTGCTGCTCATAACGACTAAACGATACTTGCCAATGCCATTGATCAAACGCTGCTGTGGCCGCTTTTGAGTCGTAATCCAGTGCTAGCGACCAATTAGTATTTTCGTCTTTAGTTTCTTGGCTCGCTTTGGTGATTACTTGTTCAGTAGTTTGATTAAAATAATCTAAGGTGTATTTTAACGTGCGCTTTTCATCAAGTTGCTGCTCTAGTTTAACCAATAACGAATCTGATTTAGCATCATAACCAGGTAGGTTTTCAGTAAAGTTTTGTACTTCTTCGTTATCTCGGTGGCTATAAACGGCACTAACACCTAAATCTCCCAAATTTTTAGCCGCAGTAATATCTACCGACATTTGATTACTCTGACCTTGATATCCAAGCGCCACTTGAGCAAAACTATTTTCGTTTAATAAATAATCGCTCGGATCTTTAGTGGTGATAACCACAATACCACCCAGTGCATCTGAACCATACAATGAAGACGCGGCTCCCTTGGCGACTTCAACTTGCTTTATCCCAGCGACATCAAAATAGCTACGACCAACCAAATAGCCATCTCCGCCAGCATAACCATCGTTAGTTCGACGGCCATCTTTAATAAACACCACGCGGTTACCACCGACTCCTCTAATTGAAAGCGTTTGAGCCGCAGAACCACTGCCCGTGCTTGATATACTGGGGTCATAACGAAACATTGTTTGTAAATCAACAGCCAATTTACGTTCTATGTCTTGCCCTGTAATCACAGTTACAGAGCCTGTTACGTCTTCAAGTTTTTGTTCAAACCGAGAACCGCTGACAACAATATGCTCACCAATTATCTCCTCGGCAATGGCAGAGCCCGAACCAAGTAGTAACGTTGCTAAAGCAGTAAGTTGAAAAGAAGGAAAATTCACATTAACTCCAAATGATAATTGTTGTTATTTAGTAGGGGAGGGATGTTACAACTAACTAAAAACAAGATCAATTATTTATGATAATCATTTTCATTTGCATTTAGTTGAGTATAATAATCGAAAATAATGATTGGAGTTTTTTTATGAGATACCTTTTTATATTGATTTTATTGACTGTTCCCCCCCTAAGCGCGCAGGAGCGTATAGTGAGTGCTGGCGGTACATTAACTGAAATTATTTTTGCCTTAGATAAGCAAAATACCCTTGTCGCGGTGGATCAATCGAGCCTATATCCAAAACAAGCGACACAGCTCGATCAAATTGGTTATTACCGTGATTTAGCCGCAGAAGGTGTACTTTCGGTGCGCCCAACTAAACTCTTAGCACTTGAAGGAGCAGGACGAGCTCAAGCGCTTGCACAAATAGAAGCCACTGGTGTAGAGCTTATCCACTATAAAAAACCCAACTCAATTAATGACTTACTAAATCTTGTTAAACGCCTTGGTAAAGACTTAAATGCGAACGACAAAGCCCAAGTCCTCATAGCCCAAATAAAAAATTCATTACCTCCAAAAGCGAGCATCGAAACACACAGCGCTTTATTTTTACTCTCAGCTAATGAGCGCGGGCTTGTTGCTGCGGGCACTGACACGGTTGCTGACTTATTACTTGATTATGCTGGAGTCACTAATTTAGGCGCTACGCACAAAGGTTTTAAAGTAATAAATAACGAAGTACTTGCCGTAAAACAGCCCGATTTTTTAATCGCACCAGCCCATGTTGTTTATAGCCTTGGCGGTAAAGAGGCTTTTTGTAATCAACCAACACTGCGCTTATTAACAGCTGCAAAGCAGTGCCGATTATTGGTGATGGATAGCCTGCTATCACTGGGAATGTCGCCGCGCATAGCCACCGGTATTAAAGAATTAAGCGACTATAAAGCTACCTTATGAACACATTAACTTTGAGCCGTTTTAAGCCTGTTTCTATAACTGCAAACCAAAAGTGGATGCTGCTAATTACTGTGTGTATTTTTGCTCTAGCACTACTGAGCATAGGATATGGCCCCGCAGGCTGGGATTGGCGTTTAGCCATCGCATGGATTGCCCCAGAGTATTTTAATCAATTTGATGCGCTGCAAATCAATGTGGTCACGCAAATACGTCTACCTCGATTTGTACTAGCTGTATTGGTTGGCTTAGTGCTTGCCCAAACTGGCGCTGCAACGCAAGCTTTGTGTCGTAATCCTTTGGCTGATCCATCAATTATTGGTATTAGCGCAGGCGCAGCCATGGTCGCGGTCGCCTTTATAGCATTTAGCGCCCAGTTTAATTTTAATGCTCAATACTATTTACCTTATGCCGCATTTTTAGGGGCATTGTTAGTGACCTCTTTAGTGTATTTAATTGCTAAGCAGCATAGGCAGGTCAATATAACCACACTAATTTTAGTGGGGGTTGCGATCAATTCTTTATCCTTTGCTGTTATTGGCTTATTAAGCTATTTCGCTGACGATAGTGCGCTTAGATTAATTAACTACTGGACGATGGGCTCATTAGGTGGTGCCAATTGGGATGCCATAACTCAAGCAACACCATTATTGCTACTGAGTATTCTTGGTCTGTGGCGACTCAAAGAACCGATGAACTTACTATTGATTGGCGAGTCTCAAGCACAGTATTTAGGTGTCAACACAGACAAGCTTAAACTGTATGTAATTATACTCGTGGCATTAGGTGTTGGTGCCGTTGTAGCACTTACTGGCTTGATAGGTTTTGTTGGCTTAGTTGTGCCACACATTGCCCGTTTAATGGTTGGCCCGCATTTACGTAAAATGTTACCGCTGTGCATGTTATTAGGCGTTGTTGTGCTGCTGCTTTCTGACTGGTTAGCACGTTTAGTTGTTATGCCTGCAGAGTTACCCATTGGTATTATTACCGCGCTACTTGGCGCACCTTTGTTTATTTATCTGACCATTAAAACTAAGCGAGGGTAATGATGATTACTTTTAATAACCTAACTGTTGGTTTTGGCAATCACAGTGTTTTAAAAAACATAAGTGGGCACATTGCAAAAGCTCAACTAGTAGCACTGATAGGCGAAAATGGCGCAGGAAAATCAACACTGCTGCATGCTTTAGCCGGGCATTATGACTTTAAAGGCGAAGTACGGTTTAATAATTATCCTCTGAGTACATTGTCTCAAGCACACTTAGCCACTCAACGAGCAGTAATGATGCAAAGCAATCTTGTTGGCTTTGATTTTAGTGTATTTGAGCTCATTGCAATGGGACGCTACCCCTATGCCGAGTCTCTTAAAATGCAAGCTGAAAAAGTCCACAAGTATGCCGCACTCATGGACTTAACCCAGTACTTATCCCGCCGTGTCAGTAAGCTTTCAGGCGGTGAGCAACAGCGCGTTCATATGGCGCGTACTTTGGCTCAATTAGATGCTTTTTCTACTCATACCAAGCCTAAATTGATGCTGCTTGATGAACCTACATCAGCACTAGATATGCGCCATCAACATGCTCTATTGAGTTGTGTTAAAGCATTTGTAGAGCAGGGCAACAGTGCCATTATAGCCATTCACGATTTAAATTTGGCCAGCCTTTACGCAACCGACGCTATTTTATTACACGATCAAAAAATACTCGATAGCGGGCCAATAAACACAGTACTTACAGAATCTAATTTACAACAAATGTACGCCATGAAACTGCATGTTAATTTTCATCCATATAACAATGCACCCATGGTTTTTTCTCAACGTCAGGAGTTTTCATGAGAGAGCAAGCATTAAGCGATGCACAAAAGCTGGTTTTTAAAACCCATGCTGGTGTTATGTCGACTATTTCTTACAACTTAAGAGGTTATCCGTTTGGTTCGGTAACCCCTTATATGTGTGATGAGCAAGGCCGCATCTACTTTTTTATTAGCGATATAGCCCAACACACTAAAAACTTAAAGCACGATTCTCGAATGAGCTTAACTATTTTTGATGCCGCTGACCGTGGCGACCAAAACGAGCATGGCCGAGTCACATTGGTGGGCGATGGTTGTGAAGTTGCAGGCCCTCAGGCCGAAATACTGCTTAACAAATACATAGCGTTATACCCAGAAGCTGACAGTTATCGGAACGCCCACGACTTTAAATTATGGCAATTAGATGTTGTGCGAGTTCGCTTTATTGGCGGCTTTGGGAAAATATTTTGGCTTGAAAAAGATGAGTGGCAAAGCGCTGCTAAAAGCTGGGACGAAGATCAAGAACAAAGCATGATCACCCACATGAATGAAGATCATCAAAATGCAATGGCTCTAATATTAGCTCAGCATTATTGCGTATCAGATAATGCACCGGTTATGAGTGGCATACTGCCACAGGGGTTTTATATTCAAAGCCAACAACGTAATTATTTTATTAGCTTTGAAAACGTGTGCGAGACACCACAAGCAGTGCGAAAAGCGCTTGTTGCCTTAACCACAAATGCTCGCAATAGCATAGAAGAGCCAGCATAAGAAAACAAATAAATCACATGTGTGGTTATAACGCTTAGCACTACTAACCCAGTAGTGCATTTTCGGTATCAGAGGCCGCAGTAACTAAGCTGCGGCTGTTACAATTTAACACTGATGCCAATTAATTTAGTATGCACCTGCGCTGTAAATAAGCTCATAACTGTGGCTGTAAATCTCGAGAATGTTACCAAACGGGTCTTCCATGTAGATCATGCGATACGGTTTTTCACCTGGGTAGTAGTAACGGGGTGCTTCCATACGCTTTTTACCGCCAGCTTCAACAATACGCTCAGCAAGGCCTTCTACATCTGGATCTTGAACACAAAAATGGAATATACCGGTTTTCCAGTATTCAAAGTTGTCAGCTGGGTTTTCTTGATTTTTAAACTCAAAAATTTCTACACCAATACGATCACCCGTTGAAAGGTGCGCTATTTTAAATTTTTCCCATTGTTCACCAAATACTTCAGTACACATTTCGCCTATTGGGCTTTTGTCTTCGGTAATTAAAGTCGGCTCCATAATGGTGTACCAACCCATTACTTTGGTGTAAAACTCAACGGCTTTTTCAACATCGGGGACCGAAATTCCAATGTGCGAAAAACTACGTGGATAGGTATGACTCATAATAATGCTCCTGTTTAACTATGCTTAGTTGATGGAGTTAGTTTACGAACCGACCTGTATTAAGTAAAATTATCATTAATCATCATTTTGAGTACGTTTTATAATGATAAATCCTACATGGCTACATACCTTTTGCACCTTGGTGGAAGTAAATCACTTTACCCAAACTGCAGAACGCCTTTATATGACCCAGTCAGGCGTAAGCCAACACATTAAAAAGTTAGAGCAGCAGGTTAATTGCGCATTGCTTGAACGCCATGGCAAGCAGTTTACCCTTACCGCACAAGGGCAAGGCTTATATCAAAAAGGAAGTCAGTTACTAAAAGAGTGGCAGTTTTTAGAGCAACAACTGCATGACGACTCACCCTACAGTGGCAATATAAAGATTCAATCACCAGGCAGTTGCGGGCTTAAGTTTTATAATCAATTACTTGATTTACAAGGGCAACATAAAGCACTCACTATTGATTATCGCTTTGCCCCAAACGAAAGCGTGGAACAGGCCGTTGCTAATCACAATGCTGATATTGGTTTTTTAACTCAAGCCCCAACACTCAGCGAGGTTACCAGCCATAAAATCGGCCAAGATGCACTATTATTAATTACACCAATCGATTACCAAACTCCAAGCTGGCAAAACTTATGCGAACTTGGCTTCATTGCTCACCCTGATGCAAAGCATCATGCGCAATTATTATTAAGCGAAAACTACGCGGAATTTGAACACCTTGAGCAAATAAAGCGCTCTGGTTTTTCAAACCAAATTAATTTAATTCTTGAACCTGTCAGCCTTGGTCTAGGTTTTACTGTGCTACCAGCACATGCTGTGAGTGCATTTAGTAAACCACAGTTGATTAACGTCCATCCATTACAGCACCCGATCAGCGAATCTATTTATGTGTGTTATCACCGTAATCGGCCTTTGGCAAAACGAATGAGTAAAGTGATCGAGGTGATCAAAGCTGGGCTGTAACTGTTTGCAAAAAAGTGAAGTCGTTGCAACAAAAGGTTTAATCACCAACAAAAAATAAACCTTTTTTATAGCGTATTTATTAAATACTTCATGCTTTTTCTGTTAAGTTAATACTGAGTATTAATGCTAAAGGATAGTCTCAATGGAAGTAAAACAGCTAGCAAGTAAGACCTTAACCGGCTTAAAAGTAAGAACATGCAATGCCAATGAAATGAATACTGGCACAGCAAAGATAGCTGAGCTTTGGCAAAAATTTGGCGAAAAATATACCTCAAAACTCACAAAAGACAGTAAAGTCTTTGGTGTTTACACTAACTACGAGAGCGATGTGACCGGTGATTTTGATGTCATTGCCTGTAGCGATGAGCAATCAATTAACCTTCGTGATTCAGTAACAGTTACAACGCACGCAGGGAGTTATTTAGTCTTTAGTGGCGAAGGCGAAATGCCCGACGCTATAATTGATTTATGGGGTGAAATTTGGCAATACTTTAGCTCAGATGATTGTCGTTACACTCGTACTTATACCAGCGACTATGAATATTATAAAACCGCAACTGAAGTAGAAATAGCGATCGCAATTGCTGAATAAATAAGGAGTCTGTCGCTGTTCAAATGAGCGCTGAGTTCCTTTTTTTCGTGGGGGGGAGTGTGGGATTTCGCACTTCCCCAATTAAAAATAAGTCTACACTCCATACCTAGATCACTTTAACAAAGCGAATGCAGAGACGGTAAGCATGGCTACGACTGTTCTTATTTAATCAATATATGTTCACAAAATTAACTTGGCTTTAAAAAGAAAAGTAAATAAAGCTTGTTATATGGTTTAAGTTACTGTTATCCTGCTCTGCATCGGGTTGATAGAAAGCCCTGTTTATTTGTAAGTACCACGTTGTTATTAGTAATAATCCTTCGCGCTATCCTCAGTTAAATGCTTGTTTTCTTCCTGTTAAATTGCCTACATTAAGGCGAACTTTTATAAATTCTTAGGATTCTATTATGTCTACTACAACAACTGGTTCAGTAAAATGGTTTAACGAAGCTAAAGGTTTTGGTTTTATTGAACAAGAGTCAGGCCCTGACGTTTTTGCTCATTTCAGCGCAATCTCAAGCGATGGCTTTAAGACTCTAGCTGAAGGCCAACGTGTACAGTTTACTGTTACTCAAGGTCAAAAAGGCCCGCAAGCTGAAAATATCGTTTGCATCTAATTTTTAATTAATGGGTTAGTGATAACCCGTTAATGCACTATAAGTTTGAAAGAAATTCTGTTTATTTGTACGTACCACGTTGTTATTAGTAATAATTCATCGCGTTATCCTCAGTTAAATACTTGTTTTTTCAGCTAAACCGCCTGATTTTAGGCACACTTTTATTAATATCTAGGATATCTATTATGTCTACTACTACAACTGGTACAGTTAAATTTTTCAACGAAGCTAAAGGTTTTGGTTTTATCGAGCAAGAGTCAGGTCCTGACGTTTTCGCTCATTTCAGCGCTATCAGCGGTGACGGCTTCAAAACTCTAGCTGAAGGCCAACGTGTACAGTTTACTGTTACTCAAGGTCAAAAAGGCCCACAAGCTGAAAACATCGTTTGTATCTAAACGATTGTTTTAGTTAATACGTTTTAACGTATTAAAAGCCCACTGATATTAATTTATCAGTGGGCTTTTTAATGTCTGCGCTATTTTGCATAAAGCCAATCTAAACCTTGGATCAGCGTGGTTGGAAATGCCGTCGCATGTTTTGCGCCATCTATTATAGAAAACTGCAATTGCACCTGCTGATCATTACTTTGCCGTATTTTGTCAGCAAGCTTGTTCGCTCCCGTTACCATATCTTGCCCTTCGCCAAATTCAGGTGTCTCTTTACTACCTACCGATAAGTAAACCCTAACGTTTTGCTTAGCTTTAGTAATCGGCTGAGATAGTATGCTCTCATTATCAAACCACACCGACGGGCTACCGATAATGTAACTTTCAAACATATTAGGCTGAGTAAAAAGCACATAAGCGGCAAATAAACCGCCAAGAGAATTTCCCACTAAAGTACGTTGCTTTGGCTTTATTCGGTAGTTAGCTTTCATATGTTCAAACACCACATCAGCTATAAAATCGATATGTTGCGCGGCTTTACCGGTCTCTAACTGCCAATCTTTGGCTTTACTTGGGGTGAAATCACGTATTCGGCTTGATGAGCCTTTAGATCCTTGCGAATAACCAATGGCAACGAGTATTGCTTCATCCATTTTACCGCTGTTCATAGGAAAACGTGTCGCTCCCGATGCCACTTGAAACGCATACGAGCCATCGAGCAAGTAAACAACAGGGTATGTTTTATCCTTATTTCGACTGTAGCTTCGCGGGAGCTTTATAAATACTGGATAGCTCAGCTTGCTTTGCTGATCGATAAGTTTAACCACCGAGCTTCTGGGTATTTCAAATGCCTGTTCGGCCGCGCTACTAAAAGTGATAAGTAGCATCGCAGCTAATAATAAATATTTCACTATAATCCTTGTTTAGTTAAAAGCGTTAAAACAAAATTAAAAGTCTTCGCGCCCTTGGAGCTCAGTAAAATCACTCATAATCCATTTTTGATAGCCAGCTCTGGTTTTTAGTAATTCAAACCACTGAGTCACTCGCTCCGGCAATGTTATTGCTAACCCCTGAGATGTTAGGCGATGTAAAATGGCTCCTACACAAATATCAGCCAGGGTCATTTTACCACCGGCAAGATAGGGGGCATGGCTTAGCTGTTGTTCAATTATCTGTAAGCATTGCTCGCACTCTTGTATGTCCCGTGTGATTTGCTCCATACAACGGTTTTTTTGCGTTTTACGGTAATAGCCCCAAAATGTGGCCATAAAAGCAGGTTGAAAAATCACCTGTGACCAATCCATCCAGCGCTCATATAACGAACGCTGATAGGGCGATGCATAATACCAATCTGTAGTGCCATAACTTGCCGCCAAATAGCGTAGTACACTGTGCGACTCCCAAATAACATTATCGCCATCCACAAGTACCGGCACTTTTTGCAACGGGTTCAATGCTAAAAAGTCATCACTATCAAGGCCGCCAAAACGACCACCCACTTCAATATGCTGATAACTCATGCCCAGCTCATCCAGAAACCAGAGTACTTTTTGTACGTTAAACGAGGTTGTTCTTCCATAAACTTTCATTGTAATTCCTATTATTGATAATCAACCAAACTGAGATTTTCTTTTTTACACACGTTAATAATCGACTCTCGCTTAGCTAAGCGACGTAAATACTTGTTGAGGTACTCAAAAGAAAGCGGTGGTTGTTTTAGTTCATCCGCCCATATCGCAAGCATAAACAAGTAAAAATCGCAGATGCTAAGTTGCTCACCAACTAAGAATGTTTGATTTTCCAGCTGGGCATCCAGTAAAGCAAATATGTCGGCAATTCGCTTTTCTTGTGCAGCGACAATGGCACTGATATGACTGCTATCGATTAGACCATGAGCTCAGCTTGCAAGGTATTCGTTAGATACATCATCCATTGCAAGCACGCAGCTCGATTGTGCTCACCTATTTGCGGAATAAGCATCTTAGCAGGATGTGCTTCAGCAAGATGAATACAGATAGCGGCACTTTCAAAAACGACTTGTTGACCGTCCAATAATGTAGGTATTCGCCCTGCGGGGTTCAAGGATAAATAACTGGCTGCTTTATGAGCCTCGTTTTTTCTATCCACTAAAATTAATTCAAAATCAGTTTGCAGTTCTTCGAGGATAAAGTGCGGCGCCATACTGGCGTTGAGCGGGTAATAAAATAGTTTGTACACAATAAGTCCTTGTTACACTTTAATATCAACCATACATTAAACTACCACCGATTTATAATACTCTGTAAACCCTGTGAGTATATTTGTTGTAGCAATTGCCGATAAAATTAGCCCCATCACACGGCTAATAACGCTGGCGCCACTACTGCCAATCACTTTACTGATATAGCCCGATAACAGCATTAATATATAAACCACAAGCAAAACAGATAGCATAACTAACGCTGTTTGCAGTTGTTCCCAAATACTAAAAATAGCGTTTTCTGTTAACAATACAGCCGTTAAAATAGCGCCAGGACTGGCAATCGAGGGAACAGCAATCGGATAAATAGCGGTTTCTTTATCCGATTTAACAAGCAGCTTGAGCTCTTCTTCGGGTTTGCTATCACCAAATATCATACTCAATGCAAATAAAAATAAAACAATTCCCCCTGAAATTTGAAACGCAGGTAAGGGAATAGATAAGGCTTTTAAGATTATTTCGCCAATCACGACAAAAAATATCAGCACTGCGGCCGAAGCCAATGTAGCCATTAGTGCAATGCGCCGTTTCGTTTTTGCATCGTACTTTTCGGTCACGGCAACAAATACTGGCACCGTGCCTATGGGGTCAATAACAGCAAAAAAAGTAATAAAAACAGCAATAAAGTCAATCATGCATTTTCCACCCTATTTTAATAGCTGTTTAGAAAGTAACATTTTAATTTAAACAATTGGATTAATTTTAAATATTTATAAGCAAACTGCCACAGTTGATTAGCGCGCTATATTTATAGCTTAAGTACTGATGTTAATTTTCAAAAGGGCCCACCATTAAAAAAGGGTTTTGCATGGCTGTAGCTAACTTACTTTAGGAAACTGCATCTAATTTATAGATGGCTGCAATCGTTTTAAAGTATTGATCTAGATCTAGTTTTTAATCGTTAATATTCTATATTGGTATAAGGGATGAACTTCAACAAGGTTTATCAATCAAAGTATTACATTCAGTAGCAAGTTAATTGTTATGAACTAAGCTTTTCAACATAGCGATTTATAGACCGAGTTTTATATTCCGATAAAGGAGCTAAAAATGAGCAATTCAGGTGCGGGCAAATGCCCAGTTATGCACGGTAGCAACACACAAACGTCTAATTCCAATACTAATTGGTGGCCAAAGGCCTTAAATTTAGACATTCTTCATCAACACGATAGCAAACCTAGCCCCTACGGCGATGACTTTAATTACGCCGAAGAATTTAAAAAATTAGATCTTGAAGCAGTAAAAACAGATTTAAAAAACCTAATGACTCAAAGCCAAGCGTGGTGGCCAGCAGATTGGGGCCATTATGGTGGGTTAATGATCCGCATGGCGTGGCACTCAGCAGGCTCTTACCGTTTAGCCGATGGACGTGGCGGTGGCGGTACAGGTAACCAACGTTTTGCGCCGTTAAATTCATGGCCAGATAACGCCAATCTCGATAAAGCACGCCGCTTACTTTGGCCTATCAAGAAAAAATACGGCAATAAATTATCGTGGGCTGACTTAATTATTTTAGCCGGTAACATGGCGTATGAATCGATGGGCTTAAAAACCTTTGGTTTTGCCGGCGGACGCGAAGATATCTGGCATCCAGAAAAAGACGTTTATTGGGGCGCTGAAAAAGAATGGCTTGCCCCAAGTGATGAACGCTATGACAACGTAGCAAAACCAGACACCATGGAAAACCCATTAGCGGCCGTGCAAATGGGCTTAATTTACGTAAATCCTGAAGGGGTCAATGGAGAGCCTAATCCGCTAAAAACGGCAGCGCAAGTGCGCGAAACCTTTGCCCGTATGGCAATGGATGACGAAGAAACGGCAGCACTCACCGTTGGCGGTCACACTGTGGGGAAAACCCACGGCAATGGCAGCGAAGAGAACGTTGGCCCAGAGCCTGAAGCCGCAGATGTATTTGAGCAAGGCCTTGGCTGGAATAACCACAACTCACGCGGTATCGGCCGCGATACTATGACATCAGGCATTGAAGGTGCGTGGACAACTCACCCAACTAAATGGGATAACGGTTATTGCTATCTACTGTTAAATTACGAATGGGAGCTTACCAAAAGTCCAGCGGGTGCAAACCAATGGGAACCGGTAAACATTAAAGAGGAAGATAAACCTGTTGATGTTGAAGATCCATCAATTCGCTTAAACCCGATTATGACCGATGCCGATATGGCAATGAAGATGGACCCAAGCTATCGCAAAATTATTGAACGTTTTTATAATGATTTTGACTATTTCACTGATGTGTTTGCACGGGCTTGGTTTAAACTCACTCACCGTGACTTAGGCCCTAAATCTCGCTATTTAGGTGCAGATATACCAAGCGAAGATTTGATCTGGCAAGATCCCATCCCAAGCGTCGATTACACCTTATCTGATGCTGAAATTAGCGAGCTTAAAGACAAACTGCTAAATGCAGGCATTAGCGCCAGTGACTTGATCAGCACCGCATGGGATAGCGCCCGTACTTATCGTGGCTCTGATCATCGCGGTGGTGCCAACGGTGCACGCATTCGCTTAAACCCACAAAAAGATTGGCAAGGTAACGAGCCAGAAAAACTTGCTAAGGTGTTAACGGCCCTTGAAAAAGTACAAGCAAGTTTAAGCAAACCGGTGAGTTTAGCGGACTTAATTGTACTCGGCGGTACTGCTGCAGTTGAACAAGCTGCAAAAGCCGCGGGTGTCGATATCACCGTGCCATTTGCAGCAGGTCGCGGCGATGCGAGCGACGACATGACCGATGCAGAGTCGTTTGATGTATTAGAACCAATTCATGATGGCTTTAGAAACTGGCAGAAAAAAGATTATGCCGTTTCAGCCGAGGAGCTACTTTTAGAGCGAGCACAACTTATGGGGTTAACAGCCCCGGAAATGACAGTACTACTTGGTGGGATGCGTGTACTAGGCACTAACCACAGTGGCAGCCAGCATGGTGTATTCACCGATAATGTAGGCACATTAAGCAATGATTTTTTTGTTAACCTAACCGATATGAACTATCGCTGGGAACCGGCAAGTAAAAGCACGTATAACATTGTTGAGCGCAGCTCCGGTAATACAAAATGGACCGCGACCCGCGTAGATTTAGTGTTTGGCTCTAACTCTATTTTACGAGCCCTTGCTGAATTTTATGCGCAAGACGATAACAAACAGCGCTTTGTACAAGACTTCGTTAATGCATGGGTGAAAGTAATGAACGCAGACCGCTTTGATATTTAATTAGAGCAAAAAAACAGTTTATAACTTAAGCGCGAGAGTTAATATTCTCGCGCTTTTTTATGCTTGTTTAACTTGATAACAGAATTACTTAATTATCTTTGCAGTCATGCAGTGATGTCTTTTTTGACATATCAATGATTAGACATTGATCAGGTAGCGCATTGCTAAGATTACTATAAATAGAGAAAGCTTGCGTAAGTGCTATTTTTAGCTGACAAAGAGTCCCGTCATTATTACTTTTTCTAGCCAATTTATTTTTACATTCAGCCGTGCTATTTAATAATTCTCTCATAGTTTGGTAAGTCTGTTGTGTGGACTCACTTATATCAGCGAAAGCCAGTGAGCCGGCATTACGCACTAAATAAAAATCAGCAATAAAATCCAGCACTGTTTTAGTCTGCAATTGTTGCTGTTGTACTTTTGATAGCCCACTGTCATCACTCAGTAAGGAAATAACCTCTAATAACGACATTTTCTGTACTTTATCGCGAAAGTCCGCGGGCCACTCACGAGGGATAAATCGCCACCTCGCCAATGCTTGTAAGTGTTGCTTACTAAAACTTTGATAGTTCTTAGCCGTTAAAATACGTTTATCCCATACTTGTGCAGGCGCATTCTTTTGTAAATAGTCATGCTCTGTTTGGTAAGCGCTAAATAACGTATCAAAATGAGGCACATCATCAATCGTTATTGTATCGACTTTAGCGAGTTGGTTATTGAGAGTAACTAATTTGTAAGCAGGCCGATAAGCCGCTATCGAAGGGGCTTGTATATTAAATAATGTATTATGCTCAGTTTCAATAATTGCAGTGTCATTCATGTGCATATGGCCACCAATATGCAGCTTTAAACCTGTTTCTGCTAACAACTTACGGGTATTAAGTTCAGGCTCTCGAGCTAGCTGAAATGCAGACTCACCAAACAAAGATTTAATCGACTGCGTTTGGCCATCGTAAAACTCCCCCATCGGAAAATGACTAAACGCAACTAAGGTTTTATGTTGCTCTTTCGCGCGTTTAACAACATTGGTGATCCATTTCATCAAATAAGGTTTTTCAGTCAATACTTTGTTATAACCCGCATTGCCAGATCCTTGAAACACTAACGTGCCATTTTTAAACTCAGGAACATACACATTCGCATCAATTGCCAATAGCCAAAGCCCAGTGACAGGCTCTACTAAGTAGCTGGTATCGGGGACTTGTTTACAACGTGCTTTATTATTCTTCGCGCATTGCGAATAACTACGTTCAACCAGCGATACCTGCTCACCAAATGGCGTTTCCCAGAGTAAGTCGCGGCTATCTGGCTGCAAACCAAACGGTGCCATTATCTCTACAAGCTCTTGATAACCAGCATGCGCGATTTTATCGCTGCATACTAATGAGTGATTATCTTTAGCTACATGTTCACAACGAGGATGATCGGTTGAATAAATACCAATTTGCTGACCTTTAGAACCCAAAAAGTCTGATTTTCCGCCGGCGGTTTTAAATGGCCGAACCGGATCATGATTACCTGGAATAGCAAAAAAACGCATACCGTACTTTTTTGCATAATCGTCTAGTATCGTTTTTAAACCATTAAGATGCACAGGTTGGCCATCATCAGTAAAATCCCCAGGCAGGGCAACTAGTTTTACGCCTTTAGCGGCAATATCATCAAGGGTGGCGATTAACGCAAAGTAGTTTTCATTAAATAAGCGAGTTGAATGAATTTGCGCCTGCATGCTGCGAATGCTCACCGCATCCTTTGCTTTATCGACTGGTATGCCCGCAAACCCCGCATCAGAAAAGTCCCCATAAATATCGTGAAAGTGAATGTCGGGCACAAAGGCTATTTGGGTGTTTGTAGCCGGCGCAGCAAAAAGCGGTGTACTGCTCAAACAAATGAGCAATGAAATGAGAAACTTCATTTTAAATATCCTGTGACTGGAACACTTTAAACAAAAAAACGGAAGCAAAATGCTTCCGGTTATTAGCTTTATAATATATTAAAATATAGCGCGAACACCTAATGCAAAGCGTCTTCCAGAGAACTCATACATTGATGGGAAAGCTGGATCTAATGTATATCCTTTAGTCGCTTCATCGGTAATATTAATGCCCTCTAATGTGAATTTTACTGAATCATTAATGCTGTAACCAAATGAGACATCTGTTTGACCATACGCATCACGATAAACTGGATACATATCACGCTCAATGTACTCTACGTATTTGTCTTTATAGTTATATGAAATACGCGCATCAAAGCTTTCATTTTCATAATAAAAAGTCAGGTTGTAGGTTTCATCTGCAAGCCCCTCTGGCGGGGTAGGGATACCTAAGTCAGATGCACCCGTTAAGGAGTTATTTAATGTCGTGTAGTTAGCATTGACACCAAAACCTTCTAACATGCTACTAAAACGAGCAAATGGAATTTGTGCAATAAACTCAACACCACTAACATCATACGAGCCTTCGGCATTCACTTTTTGATAAACATCAAAATCATAAACACCGTCAACAGTACCATTATCATTGTACTTAGTTACGCCATTAACAACACCAGTGAGTGATTCACGTACGACGCCTTCAATTTCTTTTTCAAAGTAAGAAACCGCTAATAAGCCGCCATCTTCTAAATACCACTCCAAGCCCAGTTCCCATTGATCAGCATAGGTTGGTTTTAAATCAGGGTTACCATCGCGATATTTAAACTCACTTAAGCTCACTGTACGTTTATAAGCGATATCCGTTAATGATGGACGCATAAGCGTTTGTGATGCCGCAGCACGTAAAACTAAGTCATTATTAAGCTCAAGGGTAAAGTTAATACTTGGCAGTACTTCAGTGTAACCACCACTTTTAGAGACTGGTGTTGACGTATAAGATGTTGAGCCATCATCATTTTGTACTTGGTGATAACCTGATGAATCAACTTTAGTATCAATATAACGCACACCGGTATTCAAGGTTGCGGGCATATCGCCAATATCAAAAGCAAAATCAGCCATTGCATAAATAGCCGTGGTTTTTTCTTCTACTTGATAATATTGGTCTGGTTCGAAATCAACACCAAAGCCTTCATATCTAAGTTGGTTACGAGCATAACGATTAGAAATTTGACTCCAACCTTGTTTAGACGGTACGTCAGATAGATACTCGCCACCATTAACCAAATCTGAAATATTAGTTAGTTCACTGTCAGCTAACGTACGCGTGCCTACCCAAGAGGTATCACCTACTGATGGACCTGTTGCTCGGTTAGTACCATAATTACGCTCTTTTGATTTGTCGGTATACCGCGCCCCAAACTGCAACTTGGTTAACGCAGGGAAGGAATCTAAGCTAAATTGGCGAGAGAAATCCAATTGAGCAGCATATTTATCATCTGAGATTGCTTCAAGATTAACTTCGTTATAGTCAAATAAATAAGCCTCAGGTGAGTTATACATATCAAATGTATCAGGATTATTACTTGGTATAGTCTCTGCGCCTGTGCTGGTATAACGTGAACGTGTTGCACGATAGGCTGTATGTTTTAAATTAGTGGATTCGGTTGTTTTATCTGCGCCACTATAACCCACTAAACCGTATATATCCCAGTCACCTACAACCCAGTCCATTGCAATACTAAATTGTTGGTAGTCAGTATCACTACTGTGTTCTTTACTTAAAAATTCGTGTTGAGTAGCCGCATAGTCAACGTCGGTTAGAACAGTGATACCGTAATCACCTAGCGTAGAGCTATCATATTGATTAATGCGTTCTAAAGAGCTAACACTTGATGCGGCATAAGCGGATGCATCATATTCGTCTTCATGATCATCAAAATTACCCAGTAAGCCATCAAAGGTTAAGCTAAATTCGCTGCTAGGTTTATATTGTAATGACAGTGTTGCACCCCATTTTTCTTGCTCTGTTAAGTATGAACGATCGCCTACTTTATTTAAAAACACCACGCGGCTTGTTTCATCACTATCAAAGCGATCATTAATTGTTATACCGGTATCACGCTCTAATACGTCCGCAGCTTGGTCAGATTGCCATTGCGATGAGCCTTTCTTTTCTAAAAATCGAGAAAGGGGACGAAAATCGATCCCTGAATTACTATCAGTACGATTAGTCCGTTGAGAGAATGCAAACGAGGCAAGTGCCCCCCAATCACCAAATGTATCACTGGCTAAAAAGGTTAGTTTAGGATCTGATTTTTCTGATATTTCGTTATAAGCCCCTTCGACCGATGCCACTAACTTACGGCCGTCATAATCAAATGGTCTTGCTGTTGTGATTGCGACTGAACCTGCAATACCGCCTTCTTCATCCGCAGCCGTTGATGATTTTTTTACAGTAACACTTTGAATAATTTCAGAGGCAAACATATCAAATTCAACATCACGTCCGCCACTGCCCGATGCCGTAGCAAGATTATTGATTGATACGAACGTAAATTCACTCGGTAAACTACGTACATTCACCTTTTGACCTAAGCCCTTATTACGCTCAATAGTCACCCCTGGCATACGCTGTAGCGCTTCGGCTAAGTTTTGCTCAGGAAAATCCGCAATATCTGAAGCGACTATCGAATCAGAAAAGCCAATATTACTACGTTTTAAATCAATCGCTTGCTCTAAGCTTTTAATATAACTACCGGTTACGACGATTTGCTCCATCGCTTGATCTTCTTTTTCAGTTTCTTGTGCATAGCTTGGTGCTACAAATAACGAGCTAAGTGCTAATGCTAACGGTGATAGAGTAAAAATTCGCTTAGTCATCATGTTGGTCCTGTTGTATGTATTACGACTTTAAATTGATTTCGCTTCTAATGACGGTGCAAAAATTTAATAGGGGACGTATTTATTTGATGAAGTTTTTATGTCGGTTTTGCGACAGCGCGCTCATAAAAATGTCATCAAATGATCACATCAATATCCACTTTTTTGCTCTAGTATGGCGCCTAATTAAAGGAAAATGCTGTAAATACAATAAAATGATATCGCAAACACAACCGCCTCTATCGCTTGCAAGCAAGCAAAGTCAATCTCATCGACCATTGGTTAAATGTTTTATTGCGAATCAAGATGCATTAAAAAGTTTCTTTCGTCGGGCGGTTGGTGAACAAGCCGATGCGGACGATTTATTTCAAAAATTGTTGCTCAAAGCATTAAAAATAGAATGTACCGATCATATTGATAACCCACTAGCGTATGGTTATCGGATGGCACATCATTTAGTGATTGACCATCACAAAGAGCAAAGTAAATATCCCGAGTGCCTAGAGCATGAGCCATTAAGTACAGAGCTTTCCCTTGAAAACTTACTCGACCATGAGCAACGACTGCGTTTATATCAACAGGTACTCACACAAATGCCTGCGCTACGTCGTGATGTGTTTACTCGAAGGCGGTTACATGGCGAAAGCCGCCAACAAATAGCGCAAAGCTTAGGGTTATCAGAAGAAGCGGTAAAAAAGCATATTTCCCGCGCGATGGATATGCTCAAAGACGCAATCAGCGAATTTATTGCCGACTAAGTGTCCCCTTAATGAACGTTAAGTCGTTATATCAATAATAGAGATAGATAGAGAAATAACATGGTCACCTCATCCAAACATGACGATGAAAATAAAGATCCACTTAAGCAAGCGATTTGGCAAGATGCCGCACTCATTGCAGCATTACAAAAATTAGACTCACAAACACAAGTGAATCAGCCAACACAGGCAGAACCTAGCCAAGAAAAGCCTTTTTGGTTGTGGGGAAGTGCGCTTGCAGCCAGTATTATTGTGGCCGTGGTTGGCGTTATGCAATTAAGCTCAGAGGTAACCCCTGAAGCTTCTTCGCTCGTTGCTGCACAACAGTATTTTGCCACTGAAGCCACTGATGTTACTTTGTCAGATGGCTCTGAAGTTGCATTAAATACACACACTAATTTGCAATTTAATGAAAACGATAAAGCCAGACAAGCAACCCTGAGTAAAGGCGAAGCTTATTTTTCAGTAAAACGTGATGAA
Organism: Pseudoalteromonas sp. SR45-6; assembly: GCF_014163545.1. NCBI lineage: Bacteria > Pseudomonadati > Pseudomonadota > Gammaproteobacteria > Alteromonadales > Pseudoalteromonadaceae > Pseudoalteromonas > Pseudoalteromonas sp. SR45-6. Next base: position 134,434 of record NZ_JACJDM010000002.1, on the reverse strand, counting down.
CATCGCCCGTTCACCATCAATACCGGTAACGCAACAATAAGCGTATTAGGCACCGCTTTTAATATCGATAAAACCCTACGCGAAACCACAATTGATGTGTTTCATGGCAAGGTGGCGGTAACCACACCAGATAACGCACAGCGAGTAGAATTAGTAAAAGGGCAGCGAGCTCGCGTTCATAATAATCATATTATTGTAAGTACATTTAAAGCACAGCAGCCTGATTGGCAACTTGGCTGGCTTGATTTAGAAAATGTCACCATTAATGATGCTATTTTTCAACTTAATCGCTATACCGACAAACCATTAGTTCTGAGTAATGTGGATGCTAACTTACGAGTCAGCGGTCGTTTTAAAACAACCGATGTCGTTGGCGCGGCATCTTTAATCGCGCAATTAAACCAGCTTGAGGTTAATCGCTTTGACGACAGTATTGTATTGTCGCCAACAAACTAGTTTGAGCATATTTTTGCAGTTGGTGGCATTGTCATAAATTGTTCATTTATATTCTGCACACTGTCGTTTTATTAATGAAGTAGCAAGGCCGTTCATAGATGTTACGTATAAGCAGTTTTTTATGTGTAGCACTCTCGATTTTTTCTATTGCAGCAGATGCCGCAACGGCCAGTTTAATAGAGCAATTAACTGACCTATCTAAACGGTTTTCCACTGCGATAATATACAACACCTCATTACTAGCAGGCATAACCGTTGAGCCCAGTACTCAAACCACACTTGAGCAAACTCTTGATTTATGGCTGACTCCTAGGCAATTAAGCTGGCAAAAAACCGCTTCTGGCATCGTTATTTTTCAAACCGCAACATCAGTACCAGCAACGGCAATATCAATACTCGAAACTAACAATACGCAGGTGATTGAAGAAGTAACAGTAACCGAGTCATTACCTACACCATCCAATGGTGATGCCTATAACCACAATTACCAACAAGCAATTAACTACGCCCAACAAATAAAGAGTAACTATGTAGGGCAAAGCGAAATAGCAATAGGCGCAATGCTCAATCAACTGCCAGCTGAAAATCTTGCCGAGGCACTACAAGCAGTACCCGGCATAAGCATTACCCGCGATCGCGGTGAAGCCCTCAATATTAATGCGATGGGATTGGGTGCTGAGTATCAATTAACGCTATTTAATGGTCATCGCCTTGCAAATACCGAAAACGTTCGAAATTCAAACCAATATGGGCAACAACATCGCTTTGATATATTTAGCGCAGGATTATTTTCAAATATCGCGGTGTATAAAACCACAAACTCAAGCCTTCCTAGTGGTGCAGTAGGCGCTACAGTTAACTTGCTCAGCGATGACCCCCTTGCTTATCAAGACAATAACCTACAAGTTATGCTCACCACCGCTGCGCTTGAAGGTGAACAAAACCTTCAACCAAGCTTTGGATTAACAGGCAATGCCAAAACAGCAGATGGTGACTTAGCTGTGATGGTAAAAATGAACTATGAAAACCGTCTGCAACGTCAGTTTCAGTTTGAAACCTGGCACTGGGGAGAAAATGGCGGCGCACCGCAGCCTTACCAATGGCCTGATATTAATAAAAACATCTTGGTGCCTACAGATGGCTTAGCACTGACCATAGAAAACGAAGATCGCACTCGCGCAACATATTATGGCGCTTTAGCCTGGCAAGCTACTGAGCGTTTAAAGCTTAATACTCTGTGGTTTAGATCAGATACTGACTTTTCGTTTGATGAGCACCGTATTTCAATTAACCCACAAAGTCAGTCAGCTCAAGCACAGGTTAACGATGAAAATAATAGCTTAAACCAATTTGTGTTTAACGATGTAAATGCCAAAACTAGCCGTGAAGAATCCAACTTATATTATGCCAACCAAACCATACAAGTTGATGCTAACTGGCAACCAAGTGCGCATTTACCCTTAACGCTTTCGCCATTTTACAGTAGCAGTAAAGCAAACAGTAAAACCAAAGAACCTATCTCTCGCGTTCATGGGGCTATTTCGCCTATGCAGGCAAACGTAGTTTTACAAAATAAATCTGTTGATAGCTTTAATTTTGCAGGCAACCTAGGGTTGGTAAGTAGCTACTCACATATTAATCAAATGAGCAAACGCACTATTAATGTGCTTAATGAAGTGGACGAGTGGGGCATTGATAGTCATTGGAGTCGTGAAAATTATTGGGGCTTACAAGCGCTGGATATCGGCTTTTTACATTCAACTCAAAATTATGACTACACCCGCAAAGATATAAGTTTATCGCCCTCGGCTTTAGAGCAACTACCTAATTTAGATGGTCGTTGGCTTGAACCAATCACTAATAAATTTTCAGCTGAGTTTATCAACGCAGATGTACAGCCTTGGCTAATCCCAAAAAGTGACCTTTTTCAACTTTATGATATTGATTTATCGTTCGCTGAAATGAGCGATAGTGACCGATTAAATAGTTACAAAGTAAGGTTTGTATCAAAGGAAGGATACATCTCTTCAAAGTGGCAATTTGAGCAAGTAACGTTAAGTACAGGCTTGCGATACAGCAATACATTAAGTGAAACAAAAGGCTCACAGCATGCAACAACAGGGGAATTAGCGCCCATCAATAGCAGCAATAATGATAGCACTTGGTTACCGTCAGTTAATTTAAAATGGCAGCCTTCGCAATTTTGGCAATGGCGGGCAGGCTTTAGCCGCTCTTTAAATCGGCCGAATTACTCAGATTTAAACCCAAAGCTGCATGTAAACTCAGGAGGTCTACCTTATGCAGAGCTTGGTAACCCCAATTTGCAACCGGTTATAGCCAACACTAGTACCCTCTCCGTTAACTGGCAACAACCAAGCGTCAGCGCACAATTGCTGGGCTTTAATCACCACATGAATAACTTTATTGTTGAGCAAGCAGCAAGCTTTAATTATCAAGGCCAGCATTACAACTCTTTGCAACGTACTAACGATGGCCAAGCTCAAGTCAATGGCTTACAAGCAAGTAGCCAGTGGCAATTACCGCAATATAGCCAGTGGTTCTTACAAAGCCAATTATCAGCAAGCATCACCCATATAAACAAAGCTGATGTAAGCACCTTAGCTGGCAATCACTTAAAAGTTGCAGGAGTCTCTGACTGGACAGGTAACCTGCGCTTTTTGGTCAGTGATGATAAATGGCAAGCTGCATTTAATATTAATTACCGTAGTGACTTTTTGGAGCAACACGACATTAGTAATAATGCCAATAGTTATGTTGAAGGCTACACCAGCACAGATTTAAGCTTTAGCTGGTTTTACTCAGCCAATGCCAGCCTGCGCTTAGATTTATTTAATGCCACCAATGAAACACTCACCCGTACAGCAAAAACTGACGGCGCCAGTTCATTACTCAAAGCTGAAGAATTTGGCCGCCGCGTGGTAGTTAGCTTGTCATTAAGAATATAAGTTTTTGAATTTACCACACGTAAACAAAGATCGCTTTTGTAAACCCCCATTACGTTTTGAGTAAAAATAATACAAGCAACTAATGTTTAAAGCTAGCTTATGCAAACCCAGTAGCCGCTGAGTTAATGGCTTGCTAGTATCGAAATGATACATAACGATAATTACCTCATGCAATCCTCAAAAAAAGACGAAGATGGCCCAAATACACATGTTTTATATAGCCAAAGTGAAGGTGGCATAAATTGGGGTGAGTTTAAATCGGTATTAAATAAAGCAGGCACGTCACTAAAAGGCGTTATTGAACAGGATTTAAAAGCCTAACAACCGGCCTTTTAGTAAATATGTTAGCGATGAGCTAGAGCCTAGCTGGTTTATCAATAAAGCAAACAACGTGGTTATGACTTTTCGTGACCAACAAACTCTACCGACCATGCAGTATCAAGGTAAATACAAACGCATTGGTTACAGCTACCCAAAAAGTTATCTTTGGCAAAAAAGCTTATTTATAAGCTACGCAGTTAACAAAGAAGACATAGCCGTAACAAAGCTAGACTTAGCGCAGTTTCAGGAAGCCGTTAAATAAGAGCTTTCAAGCAGCAACATAACTGAGATGCAGCGCAAGCTCTTTAGCTCGACTGTAAGCATTTTCTAGTGATTGTTGATGACGAGTATCGGCAAACTCTTGATACTCACAGGCAATTTCATGAATTGTGCTCACGCCTAAATATTTGCTCAACGTACGTAAGTGCGGCACTAAATGGCTCATATGCTCACGAATACCACATTGCTCAAAACCAAACTCACCGCTTGAGGTGATCACAACCAAAGTCTTACCGCCAAGTAAAGGCAGCAGCGGAAAGTTTCCACGGGCCAGATCAAAATCAAAAGTTTTGTTGATCCTAACAACTAGATCAAACCAGGCTTTCAGCTGCGCTGGCATACCATAGTTATACATAGGCGAGGAAATCACAATAATGTCAGCACCAGCAATTTCTGCAATGAGTAAGTCTGACAACGCCAGTAACTGCTTTTGCTCATTAGTCTTTTTATCATCAGGAGTAAATACCGCACCTATCCAGTCTTGGGTAATAAAAGGCGGCGGATTCACACCTACATCACGATAAATATACTCATCTATGCTTTGCTGCTGAGTAACGCTCTCTATAAAACGCTTAGCTATATTTTTAGAGATTGAATCGTGATCTGGATTGTCATTTTTAACGGCTCTGATGCTTGCATCAATGTGTAGTAGGGTGGTCATGCTGTTTATCCTGTTAGTAATTGTGCGGTCATCATCCAACTAACAGAGGCTTTTCACAAACGAGTTAACCTCAGCTATAAATAAGTTATACTCATCTATAGTCAATTTTATTATTTGCCAATATCACTTATGCAAGTATCACTACAAGCGCTTAAATCCTTTGAAGCTGCAGCGCGTTTAGGCAGCTTTAAAGCCGCCGCTGATGAACTCTCACTCACGCCAACAGCGATTTCACACCATATAAATAATCTTGAAAGCCGTTTAAATGTGGATTTATTTTACCGCCAAGTAAGAAAGATCACTCTCACTCCCACTGGTGAATATTTAAGTGCGGCCACAAGTGACGGCTTTAACCGCATCGACCAAGCACTGGCAACTGTGCAAGCCACAGGGGCAACAGTTAAAATAACCACCACCTCGTCACTGGCCGCCCTGCGCTTAATACCCGCATTGCAGGAATTATCAAAAAGTCAGCCCAATCTTGAGGTAGATATATCAACCAGTGAAGCCATTGACAAACAATTGCACACATTACCCATTCGCTTTGGCCAGCAGCGCAATATAAACGCAGATGACATTATAAAAACCGAACATTTTAACCTGTTTGGCTCATACAAAGCCGCCGATATCCCATGGCAAAATGGCCCTGTTACGCTCTATACCACAAAATGGAAAAACAACGCGCTAAGTGAGCCTCCAATTAAACAATGGCTTACTCAAAACAACTTAGATCCTGCTTTGTTTATTATTAAAACCTTCGACCAAGAGCTATTTGGCATTCAAGAAGCTATGGCAGGCTCAGGACTGGTATTTTGTTCAACCACGCTAGTACAACGATTATTAAACACCGAGTTACTTAAAAACTTTAATACTCAAGCAGTTGAATCTGAGTTTTGTTATTACATACCCAATAAACAGCGTTTTCAAACCCGAGATACACGCCTAGTTTTAGAATGGGTAGAAGGGCTGTTGAATTTATAAATGCTAGTTATAAATCAAATTAAGTAATAGCTAAAAGTAGGGGGTTACTGATTTATCTTATTGCTTTAGACTTTGTCTAATAGGCAAAATAAGGATAAAGGGTCAGTCAATAAATATTATGTCTGAAGTCAATATTTGCTCCCCTGGGTTTCTATGTAAGTTCACACTAAGCAATTAGGGGTTATTCATTCTTTCGAAATGATCTTTTAAATTGCCTACTATGTTATGGCATAGAATTATGAACGCCCTCTTCATCTTGTGTTAATCATTAGCAGCCCGTTAAACATGGCGCTATAAATATGTTATTTTATCCGCTGATATATTTAATAGCTATGGAAAGATAAATGAAAATACTCATATGGATTGGAATTATATTTTTAGTCATCCCCCTTGTTGGTGCCTTAATTGCTCTTATTATTGGCTTATATGTTAATAATCCTAGCACGCATAACGCGACTGCTTTTGATAGTAAAATTAGCAATCAATATTACCTACAAGACGGTAAAGTTGTTTATGTTTTAGATGGCAATTTTTTCCAAATTGGAGGCTCTCCAGTAGAAGGAGCTGACCCTGATACGTTCAGTGTGATTAGTCAGTCTTACGCTAGAGATAATAATAGTGTTTATTACAACGGAAGACGGGTTGAGGGTGCTGATCCTAATTCAATTCAGTTGATAACATCGGGTATTAATACAAGTAAAGATGAATCTGGTTATCTTGTTAGTGGTGGCAAAGTTTTTTGTTATGGACAAATGATAGAAGGTGCAGACGCCGCTTCGTTCTCTTATTTGTTGGGCTCATACGCCATGGATAAAGAATATTTATATTACTACATCGATGACAAATTTCCACGTAAAACAATGCCTGAAGCGATTAAAAATGCGAACGAGCGTTATATTCGTCATGGTGAGCAGGTAATTTATCAGGGAAAAATAATTAGTAACGAAGCCAGTCGTTTTAAAATTATTAATGATGAGTATGCCGTAGACGGACAGCATGTTTATTCACATGGTGAGGTTGTTGAAGGCATGGTAGCCGATGGCTTTACGGTGATTACGCCTTACTACAGAAAAGATAAAAATCAAGCGTACTATTTTAATACACCCATTCCAGAAAGTGATCCATCTACATTTAAAGTATTAAATGATTCTGTTGCCAAAGATGGTAAGCACGTTTACTACAACGGTTATATTGTTGACAATAGAACGGTGGCAGAAGTGAGCCGGTCTGATGCCAGCGAGCTTGAGAAGATGTGGAAATGGAATTCTCTTCACTTAAGCCCAACGCGGGTGATTCTGGTTCCTACTGATGATGTTGAAGACATTACAAATAATTTTTATGCTTACAATAACGAAGTGTATAGCAGAAATAATAAACTTGTCGGTGTTGAACCTGAAGATGTGGTTATTCTTGATGAAGATGAAAAAATATTTGTCCGTATAGGATCTCAGGTTTTTTATTATAATGTTGTAGTTGAGGGTGCAGATCCAAACACTTTCACTGTAATAGCCGATCGTTTTTCAAAAGATGCTAAGCATGTTTACTGGGAAGTGTATAAGGTAGTCGATGCCGACCCGTTAACCTTTGAATATGAAGAAAATTTATATGCAGACGAGAACGATGCGGGTGAGTACTACTTAAAAAGATGGGAATAAACGCTCAAAGGTACAGGGTATGGCTATCTACTCTGTATCTTTATTGTGTATTCGACTATGACTTCCAAACAGTCTGATAAGCCCTTACGACAATATCGACGTTTGAAGATCTTGCCAAGTCTTTTCGGGCATTGTGCAGTAAACAGGCATAATCAAGCGCATGCTCAGTACACACAGAAAAAGGCATATAGTTTTGCATTAAGCTCCATCTAAATGAGTATTCTTGCTGTTTTTCACGCTAGGTAGTTGAAAATGCGTGTGCGTTATCGCCAACCATATTTTCAAGTAACGACACCACGCCATGAGTGTTTATAAGTGTACCGTATACATCAAACGCCAGTGTAGTTGCCATTAATGACTCCTGTTTAAATCGTTACTAAAACGCGATTTTATCGCTCAGCTTAATCACCATATCAGGTAATAAAGTACAGTAACACTACCGGCGATTTAAGCACCCACTGTAAACCCCGTTACGATTTGGTTAAAAATACGCACGGTAAGATTGTGTTTGTTGTGGTCAACTAATTCCAAGCAGTGAATTAAGTTTTTCTTCTGCTACACCATGTGATTATGGCTATGTGGCCTGCGCCAATTATAATAATTCATCAAGAAGCTAAGATCTTTTTCAGCGTCTTGATAATTACTATAACCCAATGAGGGAACCCATTCTGTTTTTAAACTTCTAAATAGGCGCTCCATCGGCGCATTGTCCCAACAATTCCCTCGGCGGCTCATGCTTTTTTATCCGGTAACGCAATAACTTTTACTAAAACCTCTTTGCGCCGTATTGGCTTCCTTGATCTGAGTGAAACATCAATTCAGATGGTTTGCCTCGTTGCTCGTAGGTTTTATCTAATGCTATTCTTTCCGTCTAGTTTTTAGATAATAATTAAGACAGATGTAAGCTCTAACTCTTTGTACTAATTATTTAAAAGGATCGTTTAGTGATACACAATATTTCAAAATATAGTTTTTTTTGTTTAATTTTATTGCTCATTTCATTGAGTGCTCATGGGCGTAGCCAGTCGAGTATGTTTTGCGAAATATCCTCTATCGAGGGCCAAGCAGTCACAATTAATAAGAAAAAGTATGATAATGACCTCAAATATGACTTTCAGCTTATAGATGAACATAAAATAATAACCGTTACAGTAGGAGTTATAAGACCTGAGCACGACTCTATTTTATTTAAAAACTCAGCGAAAGAAGCATCGAAGATTGAAATTGTGGAAGACTCACACAAAAGATATGAAAAAATGTGGGAAGAGGAGCTTTTTTATACGGTGACTTTATTACATTCTAAAAACTATATTTGGGAGCAACGTACTGCAAAGCTATCAATTTGGAAAGCTACGTTTAATGAGCATTATAGATTAATAGGCTTTTGGTCAGCAGCAAGCGACGAGGAGATGTTCACTCTTTCATTAAATGCACTAAACGCTTCTAATCAACAGGAATTGGTGCCAACTAATGTAATAGCAAATACTGTTGATGAAATACTTAGCCAGTGCAAAATAAAATCATTAAAAAACGAAATCTAAAAAGTTAAAGGGCTCACTAACACTGCTTCAAATTAACTCTCTACTGGTCAAAAGCTTTACCTTAGCTGTAAACCCCCGTTACATTTTGATTAAAAAAGCCACACGCAAACAATGGTTAACGTGTGGCTTTTTAGCCTTTAACTTTTTTTAATGTAATTACTTATTTAGTAAGTTTTTTTCAAAAAAATCGGCCATCATGGTGTGATAGTGCAAGGTGGTGCCTTTGCCTTCTCGTAAGCTATGTGAGCGATTTGGATATGAGAAAAACTCAAACTGTTTGTTGTACTTAACAAGCTCGTTAATTAAACGCTCTGAGCCTTGGTAATGTACATTATCATCGCCTGTGCCGTGAATAAGCAATAGTTTACCAGTTAGGTTTTTCGCAAAGGTAATTGGCGAGGTGTTGTCGTAACTCTCAGGGTCTGTATTAGGATTACCTGCATAACGCTCTTGGTAGATAGTGTCGTACAAGCGAATGTCTGGCACCGGCGCTGAGGCAATACCGACTTTAAATTTATCACCATGGCGGAACAATAAGTTAAGGGTTGAGCTGCCGCCGCCTGAGTGACCCCATACACCAACACGGTCGGTATCTATTACATCCCAACGTTTTGCCATGGCATCTAGCGCATCAACTTGGTCTTGTACTGTGATTGAGCCGATTTTTTTATAAATCGATTTACGCCAATCACGGCCTTTTGGTGCTCGCGTGCCACGGTTATCAACCGATGCCACAATAAAGCCTTTTTGCGTTAATAGTGATTTATACAAGTAGCTGTCGCCTTCAAAGCGGTCTTGCACTGTTGAGCCCCACGGTTCGCCATACACGTAAAAAATAATTGGGTATTTTTTACTGTTATCCATGTTTTTAGGGAACATAATGTAGCCGTCAAGCTCAGTGCCATCCTGCGCATTCACTTTAAAGAACTCGTGATTTGGTAAGCTTTGCTCTGCGAGTTTTTCTTTCAGCTCTTTATTTTCAACTAAGGTTTTAACATTACTGTGATCGCTTACTTTAATGATCTCTTTAGTTGGCGGCGTGCCAAATTGTGAGTAAGAGTGCATTGCCCATGAGGTATCTTTAGACATGTAATAGCTGTTTGAACCTTGAAATTCAGCAGGCGTTACGCGTACAGGTTTACTACTACCATCCAAAGACGTACTAAATAAATAACGTTGACCTGCATTGTCTGGCGAAGCGGTAAAATACATCACGTTTTTATCTTCGTTTAGCGCCAGCATATCAACAATATCGTAATCACCTGGGGTTAAATCGATAATGGTTTTACCATCGCGAGATACACGATAAAGGTGACGCCAGCCGTCGCGCTCGCTGTGCCAAATAAAGAACTTACCATCTTTTGACCAGTTGGCTTTGTAAAACCACTCGATAAAAGCATCGTCTTTATCTTCTAAAATTTTGGTCAATTGCTGTTTTTGCCAATCGAACAGCCAAACCTTGTTGTGGTTTTGCGGGCGGTTTAAGTCTTGGATCATTAATTCCTTACCGGTGCCTGCCCAGCTAATACGAGGAATATAGCGGTCGCGGTTATCGCCTTCAAGTTTTGCCCAGCGGGTTTGTTTGTCGGCAATACTCACCACACCAACACGTACTGCAGAGTTGATTTCACCGGCTTTAGGATAAGGGAACTCTTTAAGAGTAGGGTAGAGCTCATCAGTGTTGTTGATCATAGTGAAAAACTTCACATCGCTAGTATCAAGCTGCCAATAGGCGATTGATTTGTTATCTGGGCTCCAACGAAAGCCATCAGCAATGGTGAATTCTTCTTCGTACACCCAATCAAAGTTGCCGTTAACAATGGTGGCGCTGCCATCGGTGGTAAGCTCTGTTACATCGTTACTACCAACCGCTTGCATATAAATGTTGTTATCGCGCACGTAAGCCACTTTTGAGCTATCTGGTGAGAACTTAGCAAACATTAATTTAGTTGGTTCAACATCTGCGCCACCTAATTGCTGTAATTGATTGGTCTCAAGATTGAGTAACCAAAAATCCCCGCGACTACGAGAGCGCCAAACTTGCTCACTATTGGTAAATACCATCAGCCATTTACCGTCTTTTGACCATTGATAGCTTTCGATTGCAAATGGCTCGTCTGCGCCCTCTGGCAGTAGCTTTTCAAACTCAACTAATACTTTACGGCCCGTGCCATCGGCATTGTAAAATACAATGTCGTTACCTTTTACGCCGTGTTCTTTTTCGTCATCAGCTTTGGCATTCTCAGCGTCGTCTTTTTTATCTTTTTCGCTTTCACGCTCTTCAAGTACTGTATAACCGGTGCCATCATCAAGCCATTTAAAGTAAGTGCTACGCTGTGCCTTGAAATATTTATCTTTATAGATTTGTTCAAGCGACAGTGGATTGCTAATTTGTGTCATTGTTGTAGTAGCCGTAGAATCAGGTGTTACAGAGCAGCCAAACAGTGACAGCCCAGCCAGTACCGACAAAACCAGCCCAGAGGTTTTAAGTAATTTCATGTAGTGATCCTAAAAGGGGTTAGCGCGCGTGTATTTATTTACAAGTCGCATTAGCAACACTTTAGCAAAAATTACTTATAAGATCTGAACGTTTGTCGCAATAAGCATAAGGTTAAACCCAAAAGCCTGCAAGCAAAGTTACAGCCACAGGTACATACTGGCTTTTTTGCCTGAAATTTCTAACTCGTATACGTTTTCACACCTTCGTTGTGCCGCGCCATAACATACATGCAGAGGCAGTAAATGCTCTTCTCGAGGGTGACAAAATTGTGCCCCTGGCGCTAGTTTCCAGTTCGTTAAACGTTGCGTGCGCTCAGGCTCTGCAAGCTTAGGACTTGCTAAAGTATCAATTAACCATTGCTCAAAGCTTTGGTTGAGCTTTTGCATAGCCGTTGTTTGTTTAGCAAAAAAAGCCTGCATGTTATGAAAGGTAAAGCCGGAGCCAATGATCAATAAATTTTCATACTCTATTTGCTGCAACACTTGGCCAATTTTGAGGTGCATTGCGGGATCAAGGGTTGGATTTAGCGAAATTTGTACACATGGAATATCTGCCTCAGGAAACATAATTTTTAATGGTACAAACATGCCGTGATCAAAGCCTCGTTGGGTATCAAGGTTGGTAGCAATACCATTGCTTTTTAAAGCCTGCTGCAGTTGTTCAGCAAGCTTTGGCTCACCAGCACAAGGGTAAGCTAACTGATACGCCTGCTCGGGAAAGCCGTAGTAATCATAAATTAATTTAGGTGTTGCTGAGGCTGTGATTGCAATAGGGGTTGCTTCATAGTGAGCGCTGATCATTAAAATAGCACTAGGCTTAGTAATTTTAGCGGCAACTGATTGCAAACAAGTCACCATCTCTTTATGGCTTGGCTCACCAAGCAGCGGTAATGGGCCGCCGCCATGAGATAAAAAGAAAACATTTGTTTGTTGCATACTAACCCCTTAATTAATCAATGTGGTTATTATAATGCACGCACAAATCCAAATTAACTAGCCACAAAAATGCACAGCTAAAGTGCATTTATTAAGGTTTAGATACCATCAACCAAACCACGATACTGGCAGGGGTCACGCCCTTAATACCTTGGCTTAACTTCTCGCAGCTGAGTATTTTTAGGCTGTACTTCTTTGCATAACTACTCTGTATCTCAGCCGCTGAAACACTATAAGGTGTGCCACAGCGCTTAGATTGATCATACACACAAGTGATCAATAACTGTGGTGCAGCATTACTCAAGGTAATTATGTGCTGAGCATATTGATTACGAATAGCGTATGGCAGCGCCACCAATGCGCCGCGATCATAAATAGCATCAACATGACCTAAATGATCTGCAGTTAAAGCGAATACATCCCCCACCCAAATGCAGATCCCCTGGGCCTGATACGCGCTAAGTAAACCGTGCTTAGTTACTTTTGGCGTGAGCGCTAACTCAATAAATAACTGCCGAACAGCAAGCTCACTGAGTTCAACACCCACAACGTACATGCCTTTATTAAGCAAATAATGAATGTCGACTGTTTTGCCACACAAAGGGATAAACACACGGCTACTAGCAGGTAAATTTAAGTTAGTAAAATAACGATCTAAACTAGGGTTTACTTTACCGTCATGAAAACCAATGTCATTGCTTTGCCAGCGCTTTAACCAATATTCAGCCTGCATTCCCCCCCCTTCAACTGTAACAGCGCAACCGCAGTTAAATACATGCCAATACCAAATATTGCATGCGATAGTGCACTTTTGAGCCTTGCAGCCATTGGCTTTGCCGTTTTAGCTGCAGCAATGCCAAGCCCAAGCGCAGGCTGCATAATAAAAAACGGGATAACAACGCTAAGCAGCCCAAACAACAGCGCAGGCATTAAGCTTGGCGCTGCAAGCCAGTTATCTGGCATCAGTAATAAAAATAGCAGCGCAAAAATAACCCCGATAAAGTAATGACTAAACCAACCAATTGCGCATTCGTTCGGTTGCACAGCGGCTTTATTAATAGCTAGGTGTTGCCACTTGCCATAGCGCATAAAGCATAGCCAGCGCCCCACCATACAAAAGTTTAAAGAGCTAATACCAAATTTACTAAGTAGCAACGCCCACAGATCAAGTATCGCGGTTGCACCGCTCCCTATAACGATCACTGCTAACCAATCAATCGCTGAAAACATAATGTCACCCTTTGCTGAAAACTAAGTCACTATGATATAGACTTACAAAAACGTTAAATACAAAGCTTTAATCAAACTTAAATTGCAAAAGTGGAATCATGCTAGATGATATAGTGCTGTTTGTGCACATAGTACAACAAGGAGGATTGTCTCAAGCGGGGGAGTATTTATCGCTGCCTGCGGCAACAGTTACGCGGCGTTTACAGCGCCTTGAATCTCGCCTTGGGCAAAAACTGCTGCATCGCTCTGCACGCCAATGCACACTCACACAACAAGGACAGGTGTACTATCAAAGTTATGCCAACTTAGTTGAGCAATTTGAACAAACTCGTTATCAACTTAATCAACAAAAAGAACAACTTAGTGGTAAGCTAAAAGTGCTCGCGCCACTGAATATCTGTCATGGTTTTTTAAAGCCGATGTGGTTGTCGTTTTGCAAGAAATACCCTGATATTCAGTTGGAGCTGATTTTAAGTAATCAACTTGACGATATTATTAAAAACCAAGCTGATTTAGCGCTCAGGATCGGCCCTCAAGCTGATTCGTTATTACAGCAAAAAAAGCTCGCAGAAGCCGACTCTATTTTAGTAGCGACCCCAAGCTATTTAACCAATGCACCCGTGCTCACTGAACCTAGCGATCTTAAACAACATCGCTTAATTGGCACAACGCTGAGAAATAACTGGCCACTCACCCACATAACTACGCGAGCAAGCTATACACATATGTGCCGCTTTAGCAGTATTTATAACGATACTAGTTTTGTTAAGTACCAAGTGGCAGATCATCAAGGGGTCGGCTTATTACCTCGATTTGAAATTATAAACGAGCTGGCAACGGGAGAATTTGTCAGGGTGCTGCCACAATGGCAAAGCCATAATCGCGAAATTTATGCTATCTGGCCAAGCGGCCGTTTACTTAGTAAAAAAGCGGTTTGTTTACGTGATTACATGCACGAATTTATTCAACAGCGGCTTTAAACATTTTTATGCCACTGATATTCCATTTGCTTTGCTGTTAGCTCTGCGTGTGCTGGGCTTATTAGCTCTGCAACTAGGGCTAAGCTCATATCAATACCCGCAGAAATACCGCCAGAAGTAGTTAATTTACCTTGTGACACCCAACGCTTATTTGCGATCACATTTAGAGCTGGGAACATGGCAGCAAGATCGCTCTGATCTTCCCAATGAGTTGTCACCGTTAAACCATCAAGTAAACCCGCTTTGGCCAGTAAAAAAGCGCCGGTGCACACCGAGGCAACTTTGCTAGCAGCGCCAGCGGTTTCTCTGATCCAGTTTATTACGGCTGGCTTTTCAAGCTCATGTGTATGTAAACCACCTACAACAATCAGCACATCAAAAGCGGGGTGATCAGCAAAACTGTAATGGGGGTTTACACTAAAACCTGCACGGGCAATAACCGGCCCGGCATGCTCGGCTACAAAAAATACCTGCCAGTTATTGTCTGCTAAACGCTTTGCCGTGCTAAACACTTCAAATGGCCCTGAAAAATCCAGCACTTCGGCATCATCGTAAATATAAATAGCAATATTCATAATGTGTTTTCCTTAGCTTCCTCTGCATCGAACATTAACTTTAACCACCTTAAGTCTTTTGCATCTAAGTTTGCTTGTTTATGTAATGAGGGATCATCATAAACATCTTTATAGACATGGCAAATCGCTACTTCGGTTAACTCACGCCATTTGTCGTCATTAAACTCTGATAGTGAGCCATCTGCTAAATTAAAAGAACTGATAGGATCATGCTCAGCTTCAGTCGTTCTAAGAGTTAACTCTAACTCTTGTAAAATAGGGTTGATCAACTGTAGCGTATTTGCGGCCTCAAACTCTGCAATTATATTGCTTTGGGCTGCTTTGATTTCTTTTTCAAGTTGATATTGAGACAATTTATCGGCAGAGGCACGCACACCATATTTATTCAGTAGGCCAGTGATACTTGGCAGCATAGCTTTAGCTGCAATGCTGGCTCCTAACAATGGATTTGCAATAGCCGCTAAGCCACCAACCAAAAGCATTCCGTAAGTGAGCTTTTTATCTAAGGCATCAATATCATTAGCAAGCGACTGTAATGAATTAGTTTGCCCGACAGCTTGATCACGCATAATTGCATCAGCACTGTTTAGCATGTAATGGCGAAGTCCGGCCTCAGCATGCTCATTAGGAAAATGAAAAATACGCCGCTTAGGTAAGTTATTAATCTCAGGTACGCCGTTTGGCAAATAACGCATGGTGTGTAAAGCGAATTGATGTTCCGATAGTGCGAAAGGAATTACAAAATAATGCTTTTCATCAAATGACGTAGGGGTTTGCGTACCAAAGCGTTCAAATGACATAAAAATAGGCAGACCTTCAATCATTTCTTTTGCTAATACATAGCCTTTATTTAATTCATCAAACATTTTATTAGATGTCGATTTTAGCTTAACAATTCCTTTATTTATAAAATCTTTCATAATTATTTGTTGATCCAATTCGATTCTAGCTGGCTAGCTGCCGTAAAGGTTATACAAGCTGGTCTAAAAAGCCCAGCAATTAAATATCAAACTTTAGCAGCTTAAACACTACCTTGCGTTTCAATCACTAAAATACGCGCTTCACCCATAGGGTGGGCTACGTGCTCAGTGCCTATTGAGGCATAAAAAATGTCACCACTTTGCAGTACAGTTGAGTGCGTCTCGCTATCTTGTTTGTAAAACATTTCAACGGCTCCATCAAGCACCACAAAGACTTCTTCGCCATCATTAATATGCCATTTATAGGGTTTATCAGTCCAATGTAAACGGGTAGTGATGCCATTCATATTGGCAATATTTTTAGCTCCCCATGCCTTTGCTGCGGTGAATTCTTTACCACGAATGATCTGCATACAATTTCCTTATTCATCTAGCTCTAATTGCGCCCGCTCTAAGGTTTCGGCGGGTAGTTCTTTTTGTACTGATACACCAAGCTCTTTAAATTCTGAGGCTTGTTTTATTAGGTTGCCTTTACCGCGATATAACTGCGAAAACGCTTTATCGTAGCTTTCTTTGGCTTTATCTAACTGTTTACCAACACCTTCCATGCTGGTTAAAAAGCCGTTGAGCTTGCTATAAAAACGCTCCGCGCGATTAGCCAACTCTTTGGAGTATTTAGTTTGCTCTTCAAAGCGCCATAACTGTTTCACAATATTTAAGCTGGTTAAAAGGGTAGTGGGGGTGGCAACCAGAATATTCTTTTCTATCGCTTGTTGATAAATATCACTTTGATACTTAAGTGCTTCAACAAAGGCTGATTCTATCGGCACAAACATCACCACCACTTCAGGAGAGTTAAGCCCTGGTAAGTGATCATATGATTTACTCGCCAGCTCATTAATACGCGCTTTTACAGCCTCAACATGCTCTCTAATTGCTTGTTGAGACTCCAGTTCATTATCTGCATTTACGTAGCGGGTGTAAGCGTTTAGCGAGGTTTTAGCGTCAATCACTAAATGCCGACCTTGAGGCAAATACACCACCACGTCAGGGCGAAGGCGGCCTTCTTCGGTATTAAACGATACCTCGCGTTTATAATCAGTACCAGCGCGCAACCCTGCGCTGTCTAACACGTTTTCAAGCATGAGTTCGCCCCAATTACCTTGGGTTTTCTTTTGCCCTTGTAATGCGTTACTGAGCCTGTCTGCTTGCTCAGTGATTGCTTGGCTTTTCGCTTGTAGATGTAATAACTCTATTTTCAGAGCTTCACGTTGTTTTAGATCTTCAACATGAATTGATTCCAATTTATCCCTGAAGCCTTTTAACTCACCTTGGACAGGTTTTAACAGCTGCTCAATACTTTCTTGATTAAGGACTTTAAATTTTTGCGATTTTTCTTCGAGTATTTGATTAGCAAGGTTTTCAAATTCTTTTTTAAGTTGCTCTTTGCTTTCTTTAATATGTTGTAACTGCTGCTCAAAATGGCTTTGCTTTTGCTCAAGCATAGTGCGCATATTATTGAGCTCAACATCACGGGCATTGTATTCGCTTCGTAGTGTTGTTAAATCAGCTTCAGCCTTGCGCCAATAATGGTTGTATTGCTGGCTTTGCTTTTCTTGCTCAGTGAAGCGGGTTTTATAGTGCTGAGTTTCGTCGCGTTGTTCTTGGTGGCTTTGTTTAAGTAAATCGTGTTCATCTATCAAGGCAGTATATTGCTGCTGTTTTTCATTGGACTGTGTTTGCAATAAAGCTAGTTGTTGCTGCTGCTCACTTAGCTCTGCTGTTAGTCGCTTACCACGACTTGCATAAATAACACTAAAAAGCACCGCGCCAACACTAAAACCAATCCCAACACTTACCCAATCAATGTTTGTAAGTAACTGTATATACATAAATAAACTTTAATTAACCAAAAGACACTTCATGATAGCCAATCTAAAAATACCACGATAGGTTTTTTTACTTTTTTATGACTCTAAAAATCATTACAGAGCATTACAAAAGACCCATCTTAATTAGTTATATAAACAATTTTATTCTACACTCAGAACAATAATAAAAACCAACAAGTGGTTTTACTTATACAACAATACAAGGACTGAAAAAATGAACGATATCAAAACCCCAAATATTGAAGTGCAATGTAAAGCAGATAACTACTTTTCCGTTAAAACGTTGACTGTTTTACCTCATACACAAGAAAATTGGTTAACATTTTTTAATAACGAAACAAATCCGACTGAGTCGCTGAGTGTTTTGTTTAATAATGCAGGAAAAAACGATCTCATAAGCACTGAAAAAAGACAATACGTAGAACTTATTATCAGCCTAGATCCGTCAGTGGCTGCCGATTGGGAATTTTATGGGAATGGTGTTGAATATTGTGGTGCAGATAGCAATTGCCAATATAATATATCTACCGAGATCACTGATGACGACACTTTAGTTTTAAGAATTGCTCAAGTAGAGCCGACCTATGAATTTAACGGTGTAGATAAAGACAATCTTGAAAAAGTTGTTGAAGTAACCGAAGGCAAAGAAACTGAGTATTTACCTATTTCGTTTAGGTATACAGCTAAACATGTGCCTTCTGGCAAAATTTATATGTCACAAGATCCTAAAATTGTTGTTCGTAGGCCTGGTGCTACATACTAATATAAAGCACTAGCACAACGAAAAGAAGAGTCATATTGTTGCATTAACGCAATAAACTCTTCTTTTTGGCACCAAGGTTTAAACCAGGGTAAATTAAACCACATAGGGTGATAGCCTATCATTAATGACTTTTCTATATACATTAACGCTGACTGATATTCACCAATCACACTATATACAAGCGCTGCAGTGAACACATATTCATTATGATCTGACGCAATACTTATTGCTTTATTGAGTGCTTGCAAGGCAAGTTTAGCTTCGCCGAGTTGGCTGTATGCTTGTGCGACTTCTAAATAACTATCAAGGGTGTGTTGATCTTGCGCCAGCTCAACTACCTTTAAATAATTAGCTGGATATGACTCACTAAGTCCTAAAACCTTTTCAATATCAGCTAGGTTAAGGCGAAAGCTGATATGCTCTGGGTTTATATCAACCGCCTGTTGGGCAACTATTAATGCTTGCGAAAACTCTCCTTGTAACGAATAAGCAATACTTAAGTTACTTAAATCTATGCTATCAGGTTTAATCTCAATTGCCTGTTTATATTGCTTTATAGCAATGGCTAAATCACCTTCTGTTAGGGCTATATCTGCCAGTAATTGATTTGCCATATAGTTTTGAGAACTTAAGCTTATAACTTCATTAAGCAGCTGCTTTGCCTCTTCAATTTGACCTTGCCACCATAATACTTGCGCTAAATTTTGCTTTATTATTGGATTTGCTCGTATTTTTAATGCAAGTTCAAACGCCTGCTGTGCTTCAGGCAACTGATCTTGTTGTAAATATAATAAACCTTTAAGTTCATAAAGAGCGGTAGAACTTGCTCCAACTTGTTCAGCTTTAGCTAAATACTGCTTCGCAGTTAACCAATCTTGCCTAGCAACCGCGATTAGCATTGCATTTGTAGCAAATGCAGGGGTGTTTTGATACGCAGTTGGTGAGTTAAAAAGTAATTTACTGGCAATATTTAAATACTCTGCTTGCTGTGATTGCTGATATAAACTCAGGGCGACTTCACGTAATAACTCATAGTTGGCATATAACTGCGGGGTTTGTTCTATAGCCTCTTTAATACGCATAAATAATTGATCAGTGTAATCACCAACTTGCTGCACTTTTTGATAAAGCTCAATATGTTCTATTTGTTCTTTGTCACTAAGCTGCGCCATTGCAATATATTTACTATCAAAATCAGGGAAAAGCGCTGTTAATTGCTGACTGCTTAAATGGTACATCTGATTATAACTATCAATTACAATGGGCCATTGCTTACGCGCTTTTACCGTCCAATTTGGCGCCTCGAGCCGAACTAACGTTAAATAGCATTGCGGTTGCATGCAATTAAGCTCAGCGGTCACCACTTCTTGTGCACCCGTTGCTTGCTTTAATTTATGTAACTTATCTGTAAAAGTAAGTTTAGCATTGCCGCTTTGTAAAATGAGCGCAACCTCATCCTGCGAAATAAGATTTAACTGCTTACTATTAATAATACTTTGCCTAATAGCATCATCAATTGTGGCTTTGAGCATATTTGTATCTGCGGATAACAGTGCGGCTGATTTTACCACCGGAGGTAAAAATGCAACATAGTG
Organism: Pseudoalteromonas sp. SR45-6; assembly: GCF_014163545.1. Taxonomy (NCBI): domain Bacteria; kingdom Pseudomonadati; phylum Pseudomonadota; class Gammaproteobacteria; order Alteromonadales; family Pseudoalteromonadaceae; genus Pseudoalteromonas; species Pseudoalteromonas sp. SR45-6. Next base: position 114,184 of record NZ_JACJDM010000002.1, on the reverse strand, counting down.
CTCTGCTGGTTTATGCACTTGCAGCTTATACATTAAGCCTGTTGCAACCACGGCAATACAAAGCAAAGTCCCTAAAAAAACAGCCTTTTTAGGCGATTTTTTTTGTAATGCGAGTTGCTCTAGTGGAACTGTGTCTTGCGCCAAAATTTCTTGCTGTTTAATAGCTATAATAACGGCTTGTAACTTACGCTCTACACTTTGAGCATCAACAGGGCGGCGGTCTTTTTTTCGTTGTAATAATTGATTTAGTAAATCACATAATTCATTAGGTAACTTGGGAATGATCTCATGTGCATTACACGCTTTACCGTTGGCAATATTATTAGCAATCGTTTGCGCAGATCCTTCACCAAATGGATGACGGCCACTAATAAACATATAGGCCAGCATACCAAAAGAAAATAAATCACTGCGAAAATCTAACGGCTGTTTATTAAGCTGCTCAGGCGACATCGCACTAGCACTGCCACAACTGGATTCATCACGTTGCTCACCAAGCGGCTTATTTTGTAATGTTGCAATACCAAAATCGGTGATTTTCAATTCATTTTTATCAATTAAAATATTGCTAGGCTTTAAATCACAATGCATAACATCTTGACTATGGGCATGGGTTAGACCAGCACACAGTTGTGCTAATAAATTAAGCTTTTCGGAGAGTGTGGTGACGTGCTGATGTTGAAACTGCTGTAATGTTTTGCCTTTTAAGTACTCCATTACAATACAAATTTGCTGCTCATATAAAATTACATCATGTATTTGTACAATATTAGGGTGATTTAAACGAGCAAGCAGCTGCGCTTCAACCAAGGGGTCGCTATGTTCTATTGAGTGCTCAGTAGGCTTTAATAATTTAATCGCAACATAGCGCTTTAAACGTGTATCCTCTGCAAGATACACACTTCCCATACCTCCTTGGTTAAGTAGTTTAATTAATTTATAGTTAGTGATGACTTTATTAAATTTTAATACTGTTTCATGCTCTAACGACATCCGAGGTACTCTCTAATTCACACCCTTTATAAATCATAAAGGATGCGCCAGCAAACCGTACTTTTCGCAATTGTCTTTCGATGATATTTTCAGCATCATGAACATTTACTAAAACTTCTGAAAACTGCTTGCGAGCACGATGTATCTGTATATTTAAATAGCGCATGTCGACACCTAAATCTTTCACTAATTGCTCCGTATTTACCCAACCTTGGTTAGCTGGTAATACTCCTTTTTTAGCATCTAAAGCTCTATAGCGCGCTAAATTTAAGGTTAAGTAGTGATGGCAGCGAACATGCAAATCAAAATCTTTATTATTATTGTGATGTTGAACTTTTAATTCTGATGTTTCTTCATCCAAACTTAGGTTAAAAATAAAGTCTAAATCACTAATATACAATTGTGGTACGGAGCTCATCTGGGTTGCAACTTCCAGATGACTAGAAAGAAACACCCATTGTTCACCACCTAAGGTAATAATACTATGATCTTCTAAGACTTCTCGTATCGTAAACTCATCATCGTGTAATGATTCTAACAACCATTGGCCGCTACTTTGCTCAAAAACAACCACGCTATCAGGTTGCTGCTCAGGCAATAGGTGGTAATGATTAAGCTTAATTGTCTCGGCTGTTTGACTTTGCTCGTCATCTAACTTGATTAATTGGTCTGTAGGAGCACTGAGATCTTTAACCACATAAGTGACCTCTGAATTACCGGCAAAATAAATTTTATCGCCAATACTTAGTTCTTCAGAGTCATCCTTCACCAAACGCTTATGATTTAACCAAGTACCATTCAGGCTTAAGTCACGGATATACCACTTACCATTCAACCACTCAATAATAGTGTGTATTTTCGACACACTCAGATCGTTGACAAGTGTATCTACAGAATATTGAAAGCGCCCAAAACTATGATGCGCATATAAAAAACAATATTCACTTGTATGTTTATTAATTAAATAAGCCATTTTCACTACCTTTTATCGAATGATGAGGTATGTGTCTAACTATTGATATTACAACCAATTCTCTATAATAGACACAACCAAATCAAAATGAAACAAAAAATTAACATTCAATGTATTCATGGGTTAATCCGCAAACAATTGCGGCCAGATAACAGTATTTTAGAAACAAAAAGGCAAAATAAACATTACGTACTATTACAGCAATTGTTTATTAAAGGGATAAGTAAAAGAATGAAATATAAAAAAAGCCAGCTCAAGGTGAGCTGGCCTAATATTACTAAAATAAGTAACTAAAACTAGGGAATCAACATGATGCCTGCGTTGACTGCAATTCAACAACAAGCATAATAGTAGACGCCCCCAAGGTACTTTAGTTCAAAATAAATTTAAAATTGATAAAATAATACTGCATGCGCCAAATAGCAGACATA